>JAFAFM010000161.1 GCA_023423495.1 Armatimonadota bacterium | reverse complement strand
CGTCGTAACGTCGAACAAGTGTAGACAACACCTTGTTCGCAAGCCGAAGTCCGCGATCGAAGATGCTCGTTGACCTCCTGACGGCAACCAGGTGGCATTTTGATGTGGACAAAAATTGAACCGTGGCAGCTTGACCAACTCAAGCGCCTTTCCCAAGTAGACCCCGAAAGAGTCGAGACCATGCTCAACACATTGTGGAAGAGCTATCCCGGTCTGCTTGCCGATGTTGCAATCGCGGCCGTCGACCAAGAGCAATTCAGCGTGGCCGACTGTGCCGCATTGCTCGGTATCGAGACTTCGGCAGTGGAAACTCGCCTGCGCGCATTTCGACAGGTGCAAGCGAATGCTGACTGCCAATGGGCCGTCGTCGTCGATAACAATTCCAGCGTTGCCAAACTCGCGGACAGCAGCATCTCGGTATGGGAAATCGTCCGGGAGTTTCGAAAGCTTGGCTCCGTCGAGCGGTTGACGGAATCCTTCCCGTCCTTGGCCAAATCGGAGCTGGCGGCGGCTTTGGTTTACGCCGAGCAAAACCCAGCCGAGATCGAAGAGCAGATTTTGAAGTACGAGGAGATGCTGAACAAGCGTCGGTCCGAGTATCCCTTCGTTCGCTGATTACCAGTCGACCGTATCGCCAGCTACCTTCGTTTCCACCTTTTGAGCGGGGTTGAATGTGAAGAGCCGCATGGGCCTGGTGACCCGAACCAGGCAAACGCTTTTGATGCTGTCCAGCGTGGAAACCTGATCTCCGATGCCGTTTGTTCCTTTCTGGCTGGACCAAAAGCGAACTGCCTTCCGGCCCTGCTGATCCAGGCACCAGCCTAAGAAAACCGTCGAGTGCCCCAGGCCACTTTTCCAGCTGATGTTCAGGAAGTCGCCAGGGCGGGCATCGTCGGGTTTAAGTCGCTCACCCATGCGGCTGTACTGCACCAGGGCGAAGTGATTGCCGAAGCCATCCGCGTTCCAATGTCCCCAGAATTTGACGCCATCTTCCCTCCGTCCACCGTTGAACTCCTGCATCCTCAGAGCCTCCAATCGGTCTTGTGACAGCCTGATCGGCACGGTCTCGGGTAGCCGATTGGTGGCGTTCGTGGCCGAGCGCCCCTGCGGCAACCAAATGTTGAGAGCCTCGATAAATGCGGCGTACGACGCTCCCGTGCAAAAGCTGGTCGATCGTGGTGGATCGATGAGGTCTTGGCCGTCTAGTTTCAATGGATAGCCAATTGGCGACTCGGTCGGTTTCGTCTTAATCCCGATGAAATATCCTCCGCCCAGCATCGCGTTGGATTGCACCTCGTCGATTCCTCGCAACACCAGCTTATTGAACTCGGGCGCATCCTTGGCGAAGAGAGCCGCATGACGCGTATGCTGCGGCGGCAACTCCAGATAGTCGGCGGGCAGTATGTACCAGGAAGCCAAGGCCGCGATTGCACCGATCATGGCTGAATTGTACGATGTCCGAGCATCACTTCGAATGCCACGACGGCCGCAGTAACGTGAACGTTCATCGAACGCCCTTTGCCGGCCATCGGTACGAACACCGATCCGTCGCAATGCCGAAGTATCTGCTGGTACACGCCGATCTGCTCATTTCCAACCACCAAACACACCTTGCCGGAATATGGATAGTGCATATAGTGCCGAGCGTCGTCCGTGACTTCGACCGCCACCAACTCGTAGCCCAACTCCTTCATCGTCAGGGCAGCTTCGTCGTGCTTCTCATAGTAAGCAAACTCCACCCGCCGATGAGCTCCCATCGACGTGACGGCGATTTGCGGATGAGGTGGGTGGGGCGTCTTGCCCGTACACACAAGCGCAGCCCCGCATGCATCGGCAACCCGGAACATCCCACCCACGTTGTAAGGGTCACTCCAATCTTGTAGTAGGATGACCAGTTCGACATCGTTCCAGTCGTCTTGCGCCGCGCGCATCACGTTCTTAATCTTTGTCTTGGCACGAAGCTGCCTCATATGCCCAGATTCCGCAAGTGAAACTGTATGCCGTCCTGCACATGGAGGTCCCAGTAATCCCAGGTATGGCCGCCCGGATGTTCTGTGTACTCATGGGGGACCTGCAAAGTCTCGAGGTGTCGGTGGAAGGCACGGTTTGCTTCCAACAAAAAATCATCCGTGCCGCAGTCGAATCGCAGGTGGGGAGTCCGGCTGGGTCTTTGAGTACCAATAAGGGATAAGAGGTCATCCTTGCCTCCTACGGGATTCTCACCGAGCGCCCGTGCCACTTCTCGATTGAACTCCTCATCTCGATTCGGGAGATCGTGCGCCATGGTGAGCGCCCCGGAGTGCGACACTGCGCTGGCGAACAGGTCAGTATGCTTGATCGAGAATTTCAAGGCACCGTAACCACCCATGGACAATCCGCTGATCGCCCATGGCCGTACGGTGTGAAATGTGGCTTCGATAATGGTCGGGAGCTCGACGGCCAGAGCAGTTTCGTAGCGATATCCCTCTTCCGAGTCGGCATACCATCCGCGGCCACCATCAGGCATCACGACGATGAGCGGCAAGTCGACCACATACCGCTCGATCGATGTGCGCCTCATCCAAATCGTTTGATCGTCGCTCAGTCCATGCAGCAAAAACATCACATGGAACGGCCCCCTCTTGGCAGGGTCAGGAAGCAGAATTTCGGCCTGCGTATGCTTTTGCAGGCTTGGCGAGAAATAACGGAAAGTTAAGTAAGGCACGCTGACCGTTTAGGCTTGCACTTTAGCTTGACAGAACTCCCGAATTGACTCTGCGGCAAACCTGACTTGCTCCTCCGACAGATGTGGATGGATGGGTAGGTTCAGTATTTCGTGGGCGGCTCTTTCGGTTTCGGGCAGCGAGCCCTCGCCGTTGCCAAACCTTCTGTATGGATCATGGAAATGCAACGGAACGGGGTAGTAAATCATTGCGTCCACTTCCCTTTCCTTTAAGAAGGACTGTAGGGCGTCCCGTCGATCGCTGCGAATCGAGAACTGGTGCCACGTATTGTTGTTTCCGGGCTGCGTTTCCGGCAACTGCACTTCGGCTCCACTTAGAGTGTCCAAATAGACATTGGCGAGCTTTTCTCGCCTCTCATTCCACTCGCCCAAAGCGGCCAGCTTGACCCTCATAAAAGCAGCATTCAACTCCGACAAGCGACTTGTATAGCCCACATGGTCGTAGTAGTAGCGCTCGCGACCCATGCCGTGGATCCGCAACGACCGGCAAGTCTCGGCGATGCTATCGTCGTTGGTAACAATCATTCCTCCATCACCACAAGCGCCCAAGTTCTTGGTGACATAAAAGCTGAAGGCCGCCGCCACTCCAAAGTTGCCGGCATAGACACCGTTGTGGTGACATCCGAACGCCTGTGCCGCATCCTCGAC
>JAFAFM010000350.1 GCA_023423495.1 Armatimonadota bacterium | reverse complement strand
CCTCAGCACGTAAAGGCCCGAATGCAAATCGGATTGATTCAGGGCTTTGAGGGAGACTTCGATGGCTCTATGGCCACCCTTGCCGCGCTCAGCGCTGAAGTTCCGAACGATTTGGATGTGCGCTACGAACTGGCAATGACTCAATTAATGCTGGGCGACTTCGATGCGGGTTGTGCGAATATCCGCTACATCCTTGCTATCGACCCCACTCACGAGAAGGCGACGCAGCAAGCGTCTTATTGCTAAGCCCGCTACAGTAAGTCTTCGCTTACCTGTACTTCGATTCCGATTGTGGAAATGACGTCCGCCACCTTCTGGCAGTCTTCTTCACATGCCCGGTGGACCACTGACTTTCCAAGATGGTCGATTTCCCAGGTTTCCATGTAGGCTTCGTCGGCATCACACTGGGTCGCGACCATGAGGATAAACATCACCTCATCGTAGGTGTTGTGCTCGTTGTTGTAGACCGTAACGATGTAACCACCGCCGGTACCTGGACCTTCTATCTCTTCGAGCGGGCGCTCGAGGAACCCAGGTGCACTCACTCAGCCCACTCCGGCGAAACTTGAGTCTTTACCCCGACTGTGCCAATGATCGCCGCCGCATCCTCACATTCCGTCCTGGCGGCAAAGTGCACTGGCGCCTTGCCGAATGTATGGGCTTCCCACATTTCGATGTAAGCCTCATCCATGTCACAGCCTGTAGCCTGCATCAGGACATACATGACTTCATCCATGCTCGTGTAGTCGTTATTAAAAATCACGACCATCCAGCGACCGTTACCAGTCTCTGGTCCGCTTACCTCAGGCTCAAGGATGGTCTGACTCATGGGAAACTGTATTTTACTGCATCAGTTCTTGGACAGATCGATCGTTTTTGGACCCGGGTCTTTTGGAATAAGCTAGGCCGGATAATGCCAACAGCAATGCTGGTATCCCAAGAATCAAACCCGTGATGAAGCCGGGGGCAACGTACCGCAACTCGATTTGATGCTTTCCTTGTGGTAGTTCCACAGTGATGAAGTCCCCGGGTTCGATGCTCGCCGGACGGCCATCGACGGTGGCGCTCCAGCCGGGCAGATTCCGGTCAGCGATCAACAGTTCGCCAGGACCCGTAGCTTCGAGGGTCATCCCGTTTCCGGCGTCGGCGATGAACTTAGCCGGATTGCTTCCAACCGAGGCACGGCTAATGTCTTGGTCCAGGTGCTTTAGGCGATATTTAAACATCCCGCCTTCTTGGCGCATTGGAAAATCGCCTTCTAGATCGAGAGGCATGGCCGACCACACTTCGTACACTCCGGCGTCGGTCAGAGTCTCCCAATAAGCGGTCGGCTTTGCGAACATGATGTTCCCATTGGCGGGCGGGGCCGAATCCTGTTGATTGATGTCGTCTAGAATCCGCTTGGTGTCTTTGTTGAGCAGCGAATCGTAACCGGCGATTTCTCGGATCCTGCTGAGAGCGGCGAGGTTGGGCGGAATGAGGGCTTCTTTAGCTGCCGCTATGATCCCCCAGTTTTGGTTGTTGATGGCGACTCGGGCGTTGCGGTCTTCTGGGCCCGCGATCGGCGCCAAGGGTTTTCCGGTGGGGATGAGATTTAAATGGCCAACGAGGGGCAAAGCCACGAGGGCAGCGGTTACCCCCGGCAACAACGAGACGGGCTGCATCTCCCCGGCTTTGGTGTCGTTCGCTTTTAGCAAAAGCACAAGGCCACAAAGCAAAGCAACCAGCAATGACATGGGGAAGGCCATCGCGGAGGCAACGGTAAGCACGCGATCTCCAATTGCATCCATACCCGTTTGCCAAGCAGGCTTAAGTCCGGGCAGACCAATCGTTACCAGCAATGAGATGGCCGCGGCAATTACAGCAGCAATCATCACCTGTCGTTGCGATCGTTGACCAATCGCCAATCCCGCCAGCACACAGGCTGCCAAAACAAACAACACGAGGATCCGTCCCGGGCTCCCTGTGCTCGACCAGCCGGGCAGCCCGAAGTAGAGCAGTTTGTTAAGCACGGTGCCCATCGCGAGCAGCAATGCCAGAACGCCTATCGTAGCGATCGGCCAAGTGCGGCGATCTCGCCACGGCACGAGAAACATCAACCCAAGCACGAGGGGACCGATCGTGACCGCCGACTCGGCAAAGTTCGCCCCTTGCTTCGCAAGCGGAGGCCAATATTCCGCGACCGTCATGCCTTTGCCCACTTCGACTGGGGCGCGCGGGTCCCCGAGAGCTTTCGGCGTCACGAGATTTGCGAACTCGAACGGCCGGATCGCACTCGAGATATACGATGTGTAGCCTGCCTCGGTGGGCACGTTTCGGCGATGAGAATCGGCGGAGTGTTTGAGAACGGGCAACAATTGAGGAAGCGCGATCAAGCCTCCCAGGACGACTGCAACCAGGACCGAGCCCTCGGCCGGAATAGACTTGCGCGCGGCGGACCGCGGCTTTCCCTCTTCCTTGGCCATTTCAAGCAGGGTTCGCCAACGAATAACCGAGAGCATGATGGTCATTGCAACAATGCCGAAGCCTGCGTAAGCTACGAATTGCAGGTGTCCGCCCAGAATCATCATGCCGAGGAAAAGTGCAAGCCGCCACGTGGCTTTCCATTGACCACGCCTCCGGATCATGTAGTCACGATCGAATTCCTCAAGACTCTGCCCAGGGGTGGGCAATCCGAATAGCTCGACAAGAGCCCAGAGGCACCATGGAATCCAGGCGACCGTGGTAATTACACTGCTCAGCGCGGTCCAACTCAGCATGAATGGCGACAGGGCAAACGAGGCCCCGGCTACGGCTCCACCGACCTCAGACCCACCTAAAGCCCGAACCATCTTCGAGACACCTAAACCTGCCCAAAACAGGTGGAACCAAGCCAGCAGGGTGATCGCAAGCGGCGTGGGCACATGCAGAATGCCCATCAAGATATGCGGCGGATAGAGGGCGCCCGATTGCGAGTTGGCCAGCAATGGCGTCCCCATCAGTTGATAGGGGTTCCAAAAGGGAACTTGGAAGTTGCGCCACGACTCGAATACGAGATCTCGCCAAACATAGAACTGCAAGACCCCGTCAGCCTGTAGCACATCCCAAGCGTCGGTTGGCTTCGGCCCAAACCACGGCGCGAACTGACGAATTTGATCGAACGGCCCAATCGCTTCGCCGATGAAAACGGCCCGCCAAAGCGGAATCAGCGGGATGAATGCGAGAAACAATATGGACCAGTGACGCTTGACGAATGCCACGGTCTATCTTGGCTCAGCCGGTCGCCCTCAGGCTACTTTTTCGGCTTGATCTGGACTTCGCCCGAAGCTGACCAGGCTCCTTCCAAGGCACGGTCAAACAGGCTCTGGCTGTTTCCGACATATTCGATCTTGCGACGAATCTCCGGAATCACGTGCTCGTCCAGCTTGTAACCCGCGCTGTAGGCAGCGCCATTCAACCTTTCGGTCGCCTTCCGACGATTGAATGAGTAGGTAAATGAAAAACGATAGGTTCCTGCTCTCGCTGGGATGCTAAGCGGCTGCAACCCTTGGGGAATGCTCCAAGGCGCATAACCGTCCTTCCACTCACCTTCTATCGACTCGTAGAAGATCGGCGCTTCACCCTTCGGCGGGATCACAACAAACTCCGAAGGCCGCACCCGAATAGTCCGCCCTAGCATGGTTTGCCCACGAGAGGGATTGATGTTGTTGAGCACGGGCGCAATGCCGCCCATGAACTCTATCGAGCTAGCCGTCGTCCCGCCAACGTATCCGCCCAGGGTGGACTTGCTTAGGACAACCTCTTCGTCAGAGTTGTTCACGGCAATTAATTCGACTCGCACTTTGTCTCCGAATTGAAAGGTGTCTTTGACCGGTCTCACCTCGAGCGCGATCGCTCCCCGAGGTACCAAACTGGCTGCCAAAATCGTCGTGATCATATTAAGAGAACGCAAGCGGCTTCCCTTATTGCTCCCGTTCTCCAGAAATGCCGGAAGTAATTTGACAGCGGACCAGTTGGTCCTTTTCAATCCGCACAGACATACGACCCTGGGGATGGGGAATATCTGTGCACTCGATCCAATCCACTCCAAGAGGGAGCGGATCGACCTCGTCTGTACCTGGCTGAACGCCGACGGCATGCCTCATGATCAGGTCCACGATCCAGGAGTGCATGTAGTCGTCATATCCCCGATAGAGGCTGGGAGTCCCCGTGAAGGGGTCGTAGTGCTCGTAACTGTTGGGGCGAGCCGGATCTCCGTTGTGGAACATTAGGGTGATCGCTTTCATGAGGGCTTCTCCCGCCTTCCGCCTCAATTCCCCATGCTCACGGTCGCTGTCACTGGTGGAGGGGCTCATTCTTGCCACATTGGCAATGCCGTCCACCATGTGGCTGTTAACCATGGGCCAACTTCGTCCGTTCCAGGGGCAGTTGAGGCGCTTCCCCTTCCACTGTGCGTCCGCCCTAAATGTTGGGTCTGATAGTGCCGTTGCGGGAAATCCCTTCGGCAACCAGAATTCGTTTGGGTTGAGGAGCCACTGGTACGTGCATTCGAGCACCATAGACTTCCTCCAGGGATTGCCCCAGAGGTCGAGCGCAATGTTTCCGACCGATTTACCAATTAACAGAAGTGGGTACAGGCCCGTCGCCGGGTTCGCCCCAGATTTCCGTGCTTGTTCACCCAGAACGATGTCCTTAAAGAACACCTGATTGTCGACACCCATCTCGGACAGTCCCTTGGAACACCAATCGAACATCAATCCGTAGATGCCAGCCTGGTCAATTCTCGAAGGAATGGACTCCTTTGGAAACCACTTGTCCAAAAGCCGTAATAGCTGCATCAGGTAAACAGTGGCATCCACGCCAGCAACTCGGATTTGAGTCCACTGATCGGCGGATGCCGAAGCCTCGAGATATCTACTCATGTACTCTTGACCGGTTTCGTTCTGATCAAGAATCACCATTCGAAAATCCTCGAGTCGATTGTCAAAGATCCACCTTTCGTATCGCTTCAGGGCGGATCGAAAGGAATGCCCGACTGGGCCATGAAGGCTTTCAAACTGACTCGCCCCCGTCGCAAAGTCCGCGTGGTAGAAGTCGCGCGGAGGACGGCAAGAATAGTTATGTCCCGGAAAACTTCCATCCTTCCGCTGACACTTGGCCAAGTTCTCCAACATTCCAAGTCCAAGTCGTGGAGAATGCATCCAGGCAACCTCACGGAGGTGGGCTTGAGCCGAGTACGTTACGAAGTTCCGAAAGAATCCGACGCCTTCCGTGATGAACGGCGAAAAGGTCTCGTTCGGTTCGCACAAGCTCGCATGGTTTCGTAAAGGTAGGGCCGGTATGTCCACGGTATTCAGCCGGAGTCCGTACCACCGATACCAATAGGCGGCTGTTAGGTGCGCGTCGCTCGATGAAAACTGTGGAACTGAGGCGAAGTAAGAGCGCCACGCCTGCTCGTTCGCTTCAATCACCTCCGGCCCTGGAAACTCCGAAGATTCTCGAGGGTTATGGGTCAAAGATGCTCGACACGTGACGACAAGCGGTTCGCCGCGCGTTAGCTCATATTGCTGCAGAATGTGAAAGAACCCCTCGATCGGGGTTGGTCCGACGGCCAGATTGAAGTCGCCGGGCAAAGTACCGTTCCGCAATTGTTGAGGCAACATCGAAAGCTGCCAGAGCGGCGAGTCGTCATGGCGCTGGGCTAGATTGCCCGTATAGCTGATTCGAGGCAGGTTCGCTCCCAACTCCAGGACTACTTCCAGGTCGTCCAGCATGGCCCTCGATCCACTCTGCAACTCCTCGGCTTCTATCCCGGTGCGATCCGGCTCGATCTCCGAAGGCCAGGCGGTAGACATTTTGTAGTTGACGGAATTCGCGTGGAACGCGCAGCTGCTTAAACTCTGCCAGGGCGTGCCGTAGCCCGGCGTTCTGACTTCGGGCATGGCCCAAACGAACGCCCATACCGGCTCGCCGGACACGAGCTCCAACACGGAACACCATTCTTGCTGTTCCGTCACCAGACGTGTTTCTCGGATGGCCCGGCCGCCCCCGCGGTGTTCTAGGATCAACCGGTCAGGTCGCCAAGAAACAACTTCTCCTCGCATTTCGACTGGCTGTGCCCCAAAGTCACAAAACAAAACTGTGTACAAATGCGTCAGCCGAATATCGGCGTAGAAACACTCGTCCCAAAACCCCGGTTTCTCAAGCCAACGCGGGAATGGAGGAGCATAGATGGCTCCCTTGCCACCTCCTAAAAACCATTTATCTTCGCGTTCGAGTAGAGAAAGCGGGTCCACGGAGCCGATTTTAACCATACGGGATCACAACGTCGTAGAATCAACGTAAAGACACCTATCAAACAACTATGAAACTTCAGACCTTACTCGCAACCGCAGGTTTGGCCCTCTCGCTTCTCGCGCCCAGCGCGGTTGCCCAAGAGCGGCCCAAGATGGATGCCGCCAAGAAGAAGGAAGTCTTGAGCCAGATGAGTTCGCTCATCACGAAATTCGCCTACGTTCCTGGCGTCGACTTCAACAAGCTCGAAGACCTCCTTGCCAAGCAAAAGGACGGCCTGGACAAAGCTGAAACGGAAGATCAGTTCAGTGACGCCGTGAACGATGCGCTCCAAGAGTTTGGATTCAGCCACATCGTTCTCATGCAGCCCGTCGCCGTCAATGCGCGAATGAACCGCAGTTCCGTTGGAATTGGCGTGAACATTCAGCCACACGAAGAGGGCATCCTGGTAACGCGTGTCGTTCCCAAAGCGCCAGCTGATGAAGCTGGAATCGTTGCTGGAGACGTGCTCGTCAAGGCTAACGGCAAGAAGATCGCGGACCCATCCGACCTTCGCGGTGAGGAAGGTCAGCAGGTCACCATCACCGTCAAGAAGGCTGATGGCAAGTTCAAGGATTACACGATCACTCGCCGAAAGTTCTCCACGGTCCGACCTGAGGAGCTCCGCTGGGTGGACAAAGATACCGCGGCCATCAGCATCTTCACGTTTGACCTTAGCTACGATCGACAGAATGTCGAGAAGCTGATGAAGGAAGCCTCCAAAGCGAAGAACCTGATTGTCGACCTTCGAAACAACGGCGGCGGCGCGGTTGTGAACATGGTCCACTTCCTCGGCCTCGTTCTTCCGAAGGAAACTACGATCGGCACCTTCGTCTCCAAGAAGCTCGTGGAGAGTTATGTCAAGGAGAAGGGCGGCAGCCCCAACGACCTGAAGGCTATCGCTGAGTTCGCAGATACGGACAAGCTTCGACCCATGGAGAACCGAGCGATTCCGGTCTACAAGGGCAAGATTGCCGTCCTCGTCAATGGCGCGAGCGGTTCTGCTTCGGAGATTACTGCTCAGGCACTCAAGGAGCACGTAGGTGCGCCGATTGTGGGGACCAAGTCCGCTGGAGCCGTGCTGGTTTCGGTGATGGTTCCTGTGGGCAAGACAGGCTTCATGGTCCAGTACCCAATCACCGACTACGTTTCGGCGAAGGGTGTCCGACTCGAGCATAACGGCGTCGAAGTCGATGCAGAAGCTGCCACTCCACAAGAGATGATGGCTACCAAGCCAGATCCGGCATGGCAAGTTGCTCTACAGCAACTGGCTAAAGCTTCCTCCAAGTAAGAGATCCCTGATAAGAAAGGTCCAGGAGAAATCCTGGACCTTTTTCATTTCAGGTTCTTTATCGGCCGGGGCGTCTTCCCCACCCCGACCGCGAATTGAGCGGGCGGAATCGGCTTGTTTACGTAGTTCCAGGTGATCGTGCGACTGGATTTAAAAAGCGGTTCCCCGTCCTTGTCCACGTTGACCGCGCTGAGG
>JAFAFM010000333.1 GCA_023423495.1 Armatimonadota bacterium | reverse complement strand
TGCGCTTTTGGCCCATCTCGACGGACTAAAGGAAGATCGGCCAAGAGCAATTAGCGCTCACGTCGACACATTGGGCGCGATGGTGGCTGAAGTGAAACCAAGCGGAAGACTCCGGCTGACGGCGCTTAACGGCATCATGTGGCCTACGGTCGAAAGTGAAGGCGTTTGGATTGCCACGCGAAGCGGCCGCCAAGTGCGAGGCTCCATTGTCCTCGTCAACGGCGCCGTCCACGTCAACAAGGAGGCCGGAACAGCTCAGCGTACTGCCGATAACCTCGAGGTCCGCCTGGACGAAAGGACGAACAGCGCCGAAGAAAGCCGCCTTTTGGGCATTGAAGTTGGAGATTTCGTTTACCTGGATCCTCGCGTAGAGGTCAGCGAAGCAGGATTTATTCGCTCCCGGTTTATCGACGACAAAGCCTGCGTGGTCTGTGCGATGGCGGCGATCAAGGCGCTGCGGGATAGTGGAACTACGGCTGCCCAGCGCACGACCGTTCTCATCAGCAACTTTGAAGAGGTCGGACATGGCGGCACGGATGGACTTGCCTCCGATGTCCAAGAACTTGTCGTCTTGGACATGGCGTGCATCGGAAATGGACTTCGAGGCGACGAATTCCACTGCTCGTTGTGCGTTAAAGACTCGAGCGGTCCCTACAGTAAAAGGCTTAGCGACCGCCTCCGCGACATCGCGGATCGACGAGGTATCGACCTTAAAACAGACGTCTATCCATTTTATGGCTCCGATGGCTCGGCATACTGGCGATCGGGTGGCAGAGCCGAAGTTGCGCTGATTGGACCGGGGGTCGACACCAGCCATGGATACGAGCGAACGCACGTCGATGCGCTTGTCGATACAGCGACTCTAATTGCCGAATATCTCGTGGAAGACTAGGTTTTTGCGAGGATTCGCAGATAACCCTGCAATTTCACCAGCAACCCGCCGATAACTCCAATGTAAGGCGAACAGCCAAAGGAGTTTTGCGGATCGTGTCGACGGAAAAGCGTCAGAAAGGTGAACAAGCCGTGAGCATCAGTATTGCCTCACGCATTACCGGCGTGGAGGTACACACTCTGCGGTACTGGGAGAAGGAATTTGAAGAGTTCCTGGGTCCAGGCCGGACTGAAGGCGGGCAACGCCGCTACCGACCCGAAGATATTCAAACAGTCTTTCTCATTAAAAGGCTGCTTCGCGACGATCTGTTTTCGATCGCCGGCGCAAGACGACACTTGGCCAAAGCTCGCGAAATGAACCATGCCGCCTAACGCGGGCAAACTTTTCAGCAATCCTGTCGCGATTAGCGTTGAATCGCTTGTCTTGCGCGGACGTGCCGATGAAGCTT
The DNA here is from genome assembly GCA_023423495.1 of Armatimonadota bacterium. GTDB lineage: Bacteria > Armatimonadota > Fimbriimonadia > Fimbriimonadales > Fimbriimonadaceae > 55-13. The sequence continues at coordinate 12,635 of JAFAFM010000333.1, read as the reverse complement.
GGCGAACCCTTGAAACCGCGCTGGCTTCAGACCCTGATCATAAGGAACTGCGGCTCGCCAAGGCATTGCTATTTCTCTACACCGGCAGAGAACCTGCCGCTGCCAAAATCCTGATAGAAGTCAGAGGTCTAACGCAAAGCGAGAAGCTTGCTGAGATCGCTGGTCATCATCTGCAAAGCAGGCTCACGATTGCATCTCTTTCCGGTTCTGCCGATCCAGAAGCTCTAACTCTCATCACCGAATTGAAATCTGCTTTTCCGACCCTGAAGGAGGGGCCCGGAGTCTCGATCAGCGCTTGTCTGATCGTCAAGAACGAAGCGAAAAACCTTCCCCGCTGCTTACGCAGCTTAGAGGGCATCGTTGATGAAATCATCGTCGTTGATACCGGTTCGAGCGATGACTCAATCGCCATCGCCGAAAGCTTCGGCGCCAAGTGCGCCCAGGTGGAATGGACTCACGACTTCTCCGCCGCTCGAAATCGATCGCTGGAATTGGCCACCGGGGACTGGATCCTTTGGATTGATGCCGATGAAGAAATCGCCGCCGGCTCCCAGCCTGCTTTCCAGCGAGCGGTAACCCGACCGCAATTTGGTGGGTTTGCCATCGAGATCGTGAACTTCACTGAAGACGGATCTGATGTGGCGCAGTACGTCCACCGCCCCATCCGACTCTTTCGTCGTGTGCCCGGCATTCAGTTTTCGGGTCGAATTCACGAGCAGGTCGCACCCTCCATCGAAGGTCTCGGATTGCCATGGGCGCATTTGGATGGCGCGCGACTACTGCACCACGGCTACCGACCCGCCGAGATGTCGGAACGGAAGAAGCTTGATCGCACCATCGATATGGTGGCCCGAGAAGTTGAAAATGATCCGACGAACGCTTTCCAATGGTTTAACCTGGCAAACGCTTACACAGCGGCGAACAGGTTTGAGGAAGCGGCCACATCTTCCGAAAAATGCGTCGACCTGCTTGTTAAAGGTGATCCCATCGGCCCGCTAGTTTATCAGCTTTGGACCAATGCCTGCTTAAAGCTTGGTGATGCCGTCCAATCTCTGGCGATCTGTGACCGAGCCGACAACGAAGGCTTTGGTGGCATCCTCAACGAGTTCGAGCGCGCCAACGCCTGCCTTGCTCTCGGCCGTATCGAGGAGGGCCTCGTAGCGGCAAATCGGAGCATGGCTTACGACTGGCCGCGCGGCATGACGGGCGACATCACAATCGCGCAATACAAGCGATTCATCACCCGGGGGCAGCTGTTAGCTCTCAATGGCGACTTTGCCGAAGCAATCGCAATGCTCGACCGCGCTCTTCGGGCAAATCCCACTTATGGCCCCGCGATCTATTCCCGCGCAGCCACGTTTGAGAAATCCGGACAATTTGAGCAGGCCCTCGAAGGGTTTTTGTCTGGCCAGGAAAACCCTCAAGTTGGCCAGATGTGTCTCAAAGGTGCGGGGCGGGTATGCACGCGTCTTGGATTACCCAAGCGAGCATCCGAACTATACTGCGAAGCTTGGCGGCGCGACTTAAGCGACCATGAAGCTTGGATCGGCTGGGTTCAAGCTGCCGAGTCTTACGGCGATCTGCCCACCATCCTGGAAGCCTACACGTCCTATGCTGAATCCTTCGTCCTGACGGCAGACATGTTGGTGAATTGGGGTCGTGCGCTCGATGCTGCGGGCAACGAGGAGCGCGCTACCGCCTGCTACCAGGAAGCCATTACCAGGGAACCCAATAACGCCAATGCCTACTTTAATCTCGGCGACCTGCTCTACAAGACCGAGCGCTTCCATGAAGCGGCCGATACTTACCAAGCAGGGTTAAAGGTGGACCCACAAAATGCTTCGGGTTGGTTTGTGCTTGGCAATGCCCTTGCGCGCCTTGGAGTTCTTCAAGGTGCCCGGGTCAGTTACCTACAAGCATTGGCCCTACGCCCGGACTATCCAGAAGCCATCTACAATCTCGACTTGATTCGGACGGCTGCGTAAGTCCGCCAACGGGTTTACTATCGACATGGATCGCATCCGTGTCGCCGAGGTTGCCCTAGACCCTCGGTCCGGCGGTGCGGAATCTATCTACACCTACCGTGCCGATGCCTCCTCGCATATCGGCCAAGCTCGTTTTGTTCCGATCGGTAATCGCTCCACCCTTGGGTTTGTTGTCGACGTTTTTGATGCGAGCGAAGAGGATCTGGGGTTTTCCTTTGAATCGCTGAAAGAGCTTGGGGATTCGATCGACAACCTTTCTCTTCCCGAGAGTGTCGTCTCGCTCGCCAAATTCGTGGCCCATGAATACCTTTGTCCATTATCGGTCGCACTTTCCGCCGCCACCCCGCCCGGGGCACAAGACCGGGTGGTTTCAGGATGGACGGTGGAAGCACCTCCCGAAGATTTCAGCCTGAGCGCAGAAGCTGGACCCAAGCTCACGACTGCTCAGCAGGAAGCCTTGCGCACGCTGCACGACTCCAATGGATCCATTTCAGAGTCGGCCACCCACAAACTGCCCCCCGCCCAATTAAAAGTCCTGTCTCAATTGGGCGCACTGGGCTTAGTCCGACGTTCGCTGCGGATTCAACCCTTCCAAGAGCGACGGCGCACCGCGGAATATCTCGCCCTTAGCTCGGACCACGATGCGATAGAGCGCTTTCTTGCCAAGGAAGGCGTCAAGAAGCCAGCGCAGGCACTTACCTTGATGCGCTTGCAAGGCGCTGAGAATTCCTTCTTCAGCGTTGGCGAAGTGAAGGCCCTTGCGGGGGTCACCGAAACCACGGTCAAGTCCCTTCTGGCTTCTGGCCTCCTACAAAGGGTTGATCCTGAACTGCAACGGGGCAAAAAGCCACCCAAACCAAACCAATACCAACAGCTTGCAATCGATGCCGTAGCCGAGTCGATCGGTCGCGGGGAGCCCAAATCCTTCCTGCTTTACGGGGTCACGGGTTCAGGCAAAACGGAGGTCTATCTTCGGCTTGCCCAAGAAACTCTTCGCCATGGACGCCAAGTTCTCTACCTGGTTCCCGAAATTGCCTTGGCAACCCAGGCAATCTCCCAGCTCCGAGAACGCTTCGGGCACAGCGTGACCATCCTCCACTCGGAGCTTCCGCCCGGGGAAAGGTTACAGAACTGGATGAGCGTCCGCGAAGGCAAGTCTTCCGTGGTGTTGGGCGCTCGTTCAGCGCTCTTTGCCCCTCTGAACAATCTCGGATTGGTGATTTTGGATGAGGAGCACGAGGCGACTTACAAGCAGGAATCCTCGCCTCGCTACCACAGCAAGCGCACGGCCGAATTCTTGTCCTCGTATCATCGCTGCCCCTTGGTGCTCGGGTCGGCCACGCCCTCGATCGAATCCTTCCGAGAGGCGGAGGCCGAGAAGATCACGTTACTGAGCCTTCCCATTCGGGCCGCGAGCGCGCAACTACCAGAGGTTCATATCGTGGACTTAAGCGCAGGATTTCGCAGCGGGCGTCCGGCGATTCTTTCCGATGAACTGCAGGCCAAGCTCTTCGGGACGGTTAGCCGGAAAGAGCAAGCCATCCTTTTCCTCAACCGCCGCGCGTACGCTCCGTTCGTCATCTGCCGAGATTGTGGACATCAGATGATCTGTCCGCGCTGTTCCGTTTCGCTGAGTTTCCACCGCCGTGCAGGACTCCTACGGTGTCATCACTGTGATTACCGAATCCGAGTGCCGGATACCTGTCCGATGTGCTCGGGGACGAGGCTGAACCCGTTTGGGATCGGAACGGAAAAGGTGGAAGAAGCCGTCGCTAACCTTCTCCCAGACGCGAGTGTGGCCAGGCTAGATCGGGATATTGCCAAGAAAAAGGGAGCATTAGAATCCGTTTTGGCTTCCTTCCGTTCCGGCCACTTGGACGTTTTGGTTGGGACACAGATGGTTGCCAAGGGCCTGGACTTCCCGAATGTGACGCTGGTGGGGGTTGTTGCCGCTGACATTTCTCTCAACATCCCAGATTTCCGCTCCAGCGAACGTACATTCCAACTTCTGTCCCAGGTCGCCGGTCGGGCGGGCAGGGGCTCCATGCCCGGCGAAGTGATTATCCAAACTTTTAATCCGGATCATCCCGCCGTAGTCACGGCTAAGAATCACGACTTTCTTTCGTTTTACGAGCAGCTTTGCGCGGAACGCGAAACCGCCGGCTACCCGCCATTTCGGCGCCTGGTGAACATCGTCTTCAGCAGTGAAAGTCTTGACGCAGTAACAGAAGCAAGCGCCGAAGCTTCTTCGTTGATCGCTCCCGCGCTTTCTCTCGGTTCCGAAATCCTTGGCCCCGCGAATTGTCCTCTTGAACGCCTGAACAGCCGTTGGCGAAGGCACCTGTTGATTAAGTTGGATGACCAATGCGACCCGGCGGCAATCGGCAGCGCTCTTCTTGGGTGGAAGCCCAAAGGCATCCAGACAATTATTGACGTAGACCCGTACAGTTTGATGTAAGTGCATCTCGCAAAAGGGATTACACGTCTGCTTTATGTAGACACAGGGTAACTTAAGAAGATGATCGGCAGGCTTCGGGGGACGTTGGTAGATCGCGACGGGGGCACCGTGCTCCTTGAATGCTCCGGCGTCGGTTACGAAGTTCAAGTCCCCGAATCCGTTCTCGTTCAATTGCCAACTCTGGATGTCGAGGTAACCCTTCTGACGCGCCAAATCTTTCGCGAGGACGGCGTGTCACTCTACGGCTTTCTGGAACCCTTCCAACGAAAGCTTTTCGATCTGCTTATGACCGTGAAAGGATGTGGCCCGAGGGTCGCGCTTTCGCTGATCGGCTCCGTGGGCGAAGACGCGGTTGCCGGTTCCATACAAGCTCAAGATGCCAAAGCCCTTACACGCGCTCCGGGAGTCGGAGCGAGGTTGGCGGAGCGGATCATCTTGGAGCTGCGCGAAAAGATTGGTGAGGAGCAATTTGCCAAGCGGGTTGCCGCCGCAGCGGTTGTCCGGCAGCCAGAGTTTCCCGCCGACGAACTTGTGGATGCGCTTCTGGCCCTCGGATACAGGCGGAACGAAGCCGAATCCGCCGCCAGTGAGGCGCGTGAGAAAGTTGAAGGCGTGGAGGAGCAGCTTCGCCACGCACTGAGGTTGCTGAAGAAGTGAGCCGAGAGAGCGAAGTCAACCCGTTTCCACTGCCGGGCGACGCAGATCTGTCGCTCCGTCCTCGAAGGCTGGCTGAGTTCATCGGTCAGGATCAGCTCAAGTCCAATTTAGAAGTGTTTCTGCGGGCCGCTCGGCAGCGCGGCGAACCTCTCGACCACGTGCTCCTCTATGGCCCTCCCGGTCTTGGCAAGACCACGCTCGCCCATATCATCGCGAACGAGATGGACGCGATCCTCCACGTAACGTCCGGCCCCGCCGTCGAGCGGCCAGGCGACCTCGTGGGCATTCTAACCAACCTGGAGCCGGGCGCTGTGCTTTTCATAGACGAGATCCACCGCCTGAGTCGGCCCGTCGAAGAGATTCTCTATCCGGCGATGGAGGACTGCAAGGTCGACATCATGATTGGCAAGGGCCCGGCTGCCCGCTCCATTCGCTTGGATGTCCCGCGATTCACGGTGGTTGGCGCCACCACCCGCCAGGGATTGCTAACCGGTCCACTGCGGGATCGATTCGGCATCATCAGCCACTTTCAGTACTACGATCCGATGGCGCTGTACCAGATCATCGAAAGATCCGCGACCATTCTCGGCTATAAAATCGACGCGGACGGAGCAGAGGAAATTTCGAAGCGATCCCGCGGTACTCCTCGAATCGCCAACCGCCTACTGAGGCGGGTCAGAGACTTCGCGCAAGTGGAGGACTTGGCGTCGATCAACCAGGAAATCGTCTCCAAGGCTTGCACGGCGCTTGAGGTCGACCACTTCGGCTTGGACCGGGTTGACCGCATGCTCCTGCGATCTATGATCGAAAAGTACAAGGGTGGTCCAGTAGGCTTGGACACTTTGGCCGCGTCGACCGGTGAGGACGCAACCACGATCGAGGATGTCTACGAGCCTTATCTGTTGCAGCAGGGATTCATTCAGCGCACACCCCGCGGCAGGTCGGTCACGGACCAAGCCTACAAGCACCTTGGGATTGCCTCGCCGCCAAAGGGCGATTCGGGAAGCTTATTCGCTTAAGGTGCCTACCAGCCCCGAACAGCTAGCTTCTCATTATCAAGCAAACTGGAAACGTTGATGCCCACCATCGGCTCGCCTAGCCCCTTGCTAATTTCAGCCAACTTTTTCGGCTCTTTGTAGAACAAAACCGATTCCACGATCGCTTTCGCCCTTCGCTCCCAAGCCTTTTCCTGCTCATCGGGCGCCGATGACGGCGCGGACTTGAAGATGCCCGATCCCACGAAAACCGTTTCTGCGCCTAGCTGCATCATCAGCGATGCGTCCGCCGGAGTTGCGATGCCACCCGCTGAGAAATTCGGCACAGGAAGCTTTCCGGTCTCGCGGACGGCCCGGATCAGTTCCAGCGGAGCTTGATGCTCTTTTGCTAGCACGTACAACTCATCTTCCCGGGCGTTTTGAACTCGCCGGATATCCGCCATGATCGTCCGCATGTGGCGAACAGCTTCGACGACGTCGCCAGTTCCGGCTTCGCCTTTCGTTCGGATCATGGCCGCACCCTCAGCACAGCGGCGCAAAGCCTCTCCAAGATTCCGCGCTCCACAGACGAAAGGAACCGTGAAGGCATGCTTGTCGACATGATTCTCTTCGTCGGCCGGCGTCAACACTTCGCTCTCATCGATAAAATCGACTTCGAGTGCCTCCAAAATTTGGGCTTCTGCGAAATGGCCGATCCGGCACTTTGCCATTACGGGAATGGAGACGGCTTCTTTAATCTCCATGATCATTTCAGGATCGCTCATGCGGGCAACGCCACCATCTCGACGAATATCGGCGGGCACTCTTTCAAGTGCCATCACAGCAACTGCTCCAGCGTCCTCGGCGATTCGGGCATGCGTCACATTAACCACGTCCATAATCACGCCGCCCTTCAGCATTTCCGCAAGGCCGACCTTTTCGCGCCAAGTCTTCTGTGCGCCGTTCACTCTATTATCACCGTTCGCTGTCATGTCCAATTTCATCTTACGGTCCCCTTGTGGCGCAATCTCGCCAGCCTGTGTGAAAAGGGGATTTCTGGGCCTGATTGTACCTTTGGTGAACCTACGCCCGATGTACAGTTAGGCCCTTATCCATAGTTGCGCCACTGACCCCAGAGGTTGGGATCCTCCCATTCCTCGGGGGGATCGTGTCCTGCCAATCTCAAACCCAACATGATAAGCCCGGCATGCCAACCTTCGTGCCAGACCATGTGCTGCAAAAAGAATAACGGATGATCATACGCTCCCGCTGGCCCGTCATGGTCGAGGTGGCTTTGTAGCCAGTCGCGGATCGACCTAGCGCTCTTCTCAAGCTCTTCGCGGATAAGCGTCAAGTCGGTGCTGGCAACCCACTCTTCCCCCTCCTGGTGGAAAAGCGACGCCAAATTGTCGTCCTCCTTCCCGCTCGCCATGCTCAGCCAGTACACGCGGGTGTTGTGGATGTGACACAGCTGCCGGGAAAGGCTCCAACCATCTTCCGAGGGCTTAACCTGCGCGAGTTCCTCATCGATTAATGTGGCCAAGGATCGAATGCAATTGCACTGCCGATCCCAGGAATCCAAAAGCAAATTTGTCAACGACATGAAATTACTATACAACAGTCTAGTGTTTCAGCGGAAAGGCCACGTAGCCGCCGCCCGCAGATTGCCAGTAGAATGCGCTTGATGTTAGCCTTGATGCTTATGACCAGCTTGGCCCCCAGCGCACTTATTCCAATCCAGCCGCGATGTGAAGCTCTCACTGATCCGATCGGAATCCCGACCGCCACTCCCCGGCTGAGTTGGAAGCTTAAAGCGAAGGAGAGTAAGGCACGCGATCTCTCCCAGACCGCCTACCGCATCCAAGTTGGAACAAGTAAAGATGCTTCGGACTTGTGGGACTCTGGCCGAGTCGCGTCGGACGACACATATAACGTTCGGTACGCAGGCAAGCCCCTTAAATCCGGAGATCTCGTTTGGTGGCGCGTTCAAGTGTTCGACCAAGAGGGCCAAGAATCTCCTTGGAGCCCAGCCGCCAAGTGGAGCGTCGGCTTACTCCAGCCATCCGACATCAAGGCACAATGGATTGGCTTCGACGCCCCGGCGAAAATGTCTCTTCCGCCCGATCCATTTGAGGGCGCTTCCTGGATTTGGTCGGCGGAGCATCCGAAGATCGAAGCCAAAAAGTCGTTTGAAGTCCAAGCTGGCCTGCAAAAAGCAGTCGCTCACATTACGGTGGACGATCAATTTGAGCTCACCGTGAACGGCGCTTCGGTGGCCAAAAGCGACGGTCGCACAGATGCATGGCGTCGACCCATGCAGGTCGACATCACGAAAGCTCTGAAACAGGGGTCCAATACGGTCACGATCACGGGAACAAACGCCGCGGGGCAGTCAGGAGTTATCGCGAAGCTTGTTCTAACTTACGGGTCAAGCAGCCAGGAAATCGTGACCGATGCAACTTGGACTGCGCGCGCGGCCGGATCAGGCGCTTTCACCGCCGCGAAAGTCGTCGCCGAATACGGAGGCGCTCCCTGGGGCATCGTGGGGCAGAAGAAGATCATTCTTCCTCCTGCTCGATATATCCGCCGTGAGTTTGAGCTCGATAAGCCGGTCCGAAGGGCAACGCTGTACGGCACCGCACTTGGGATCGTCGACTTTCATTTAAACGGACAACAAGTAAGCGACGAACTCTTCACCCCCGGCTGGACAGACTACGCGAAACGCGTCCATCTTCGGGCTCACGATGTGACCTCCTTAGTGAAGCAGGGTTCGAATGCGATCGGAGCGATGCTTGGGGATGGATGGTATGCCGGGTACGTCGGATACGGCGGTATTCGGCACCATTACGGTTCCAAAATCCGCGCCCTCGCCCAATTGGAAGTGGAACATCCGGATGGCACCAAAACCACCATCGTAACCGGGCCAGATTGGAAAGCCAATGTGGGACCGACCCTCGAAGCCGACTTCCTAATGGGCGAAGCTTATGACGCCCGCAAGGAGCTCACCGGCTGGAACAAAGCCAACTTCCAAGGCGTCGGCTGGAGCGCGGTGGACACCGGGTCAGAAGTTTCCCCCCTCATCGAACCGTTCCCAGGACAACCCGTGCGTCCCTACGAAGAGCTATAAGCGGTCGCTATCACCGAGCCCACGAAAGGAGCCTACGTGCTCGACATGGGTCAGAACTTGGCGGGCTTTGTCCGAATAAAGGTCAAAGGCCAGAAAGGCCAAAAAATCACCCTTCGATTTGCCGAGAGACTCAACCCCGACGGCACCTTTTACACGACCAACTTAAGAGGGGCGCGCGCTATCGACACCTACATTTGCAAGGGTGAAGGGGTGGAGACTTGGGCACCGCGATTCACATTCCATGGGTTCCAGTTTGTCGAGGTCACGGGGCTCGGCCACAAACCGTCGGCGGATGAGGTGGTTGCCATCGCCATCAGCAGCGATACTCCGAACGTCGGGAGTTTCACGACAAGCGACGCAATGATCAACAAGTTGGTGAAGAACGCCTGGTGGACTCAGAGGATGAACTTCATCGACGTTCCGACCGATTGTCCACAACGCGACGAGCGTCTGGGTTGGACGGGTGATGCCCAGGCTTACGTGCGGACGGCCACGATGCTGACCGACGTTCAGCCGTTCTTTACAAAATGGTTGGAGTCGCTTGATGATGCCCAGCGTGAGGACGGCCAATATCCGATGGTCGCTCCCCTTAAGGTGGCCGGCGACGACGGTGGCCCGGCGTGGGCTGATGCGGGTGTCATTTGTCCGTGGGTGATCTACGACGCGTATGACGACCCTGATCTCTTGGCTAAACACTATCCGCAGATGAAGAAGTTCATCGAGTTCTGTGTGAAACGCTCTACTCCGGACTTGCTTCCACCTAAACAATTTCACTGCTTCGGAGACTGGCTCAGCATCAATGCAAACACGCCTCACGAGGTGATCTACACCGCGTATTTCGCGGGTTCGGCGCGAATCGTCGGCCAAGCGGCCAAGGCTCTTGGCAAACTTGAAGAAGCCCAGTACTACGAGGAGCTTTATCGCAAAGTCCGGTCAGCATTCCAGAAAGCGTATGTGCAGTCGGATGGCCGCGTTCATGGCGACACCCAATGCGGCTATGTCTTGGCCCTAGCTTTCGACCTGCTGGATGAGCCTCAGGCGAAGGCTGCCGCCGATCGATTGGTTGCAGATATTGAAAGGCGAGGTTGGCACCTTTCAACCGGGTTCGTCGGGACGCGGGACATCATGCATGTCCTCTCCAAGATTGGGCGCAACGATGTCGCGTTTCGGCTTCTGCACAACAAGACTTTCCCGAGTTGGGGATTCACAATTGTCAATGGCGCGACCAGTATCTGGGAGCGATGGGATGGTTGGACGCCCGAGAAAGGCTTCCAGGATCCGGGCATGAACTCCTTCGCACATTACGCGTTTGGCGCGGTCGTCGGATGGATGTTTGACCAGCCAGCGGGCATCAGGAACATCTCTCCCGGCTATGCGAACGTGCTGGTCGCACCCCAACTTGATCCGAACCTTAAGTGGTTGAGGTCAAGCTACGATTCCGTTCGGGGACCAATTGTGTCGGAGTGGTCCGTCAACGGCAAGAAGCTCAGCATGAAGGTGGTGATCCCGCCCAATGTCCGAGCAACGGTCGTTGTCCCGGCGGCGAATGCAAGCTCTGGCCAAGGAATCAACAGCCAAGGCGACGGCACGTTCCATGTGGGCTCTGGCGAGTACACATTCACCGGCGACCTGAACTAAGGATGCCGCTTGTCGAGCTTCGACAGATAACGAAGTCCTACGGCGGCGTCACCGCGCTTCGGGCGCTCGACTTATCTATCGAAGCTGGCCAAATCCTCGCCGTGTGCGGGGAAAACGGCGCTGGTAAAAGCACCCTCAATAAGATTTTGGCCGGAATTGTGACGCCGGATTCGGGCGAACTCATCATCGACGGTAAACCGACGGTTATCAGGTCCGTTGCCGATGCCGAGGACTTGGGCATCGTCATGGTGCATCAGGAGTCGGCGGCATTCCTTCACTTGAATGCTTACGAGAATCACGAGATTATGAGTGAACCCGGTCGCTGGTGGCTGGACCGCAGTCGCATGCGGACAAATACGGAGAAGTCGCTCGCCGACGTGGACGAAAAACTGGCGTTGGAAACGCCCCTGGAGCATCTCAGCGTTGCCCAACGCCAGATGGTCGCCATCGCTCGAGCAGCGAATTGCGGATGCCGATTGCTCATTCTGGATGAGCCCACGGCCTCGCTTTCCAATCGTGAAGCCGAAGCGCTCTTCCGAATCGTTCGGAAGCTGCGCGACGCTGGTGTCGCGGTTGTATACGTAAGTCACCGCCTGGACGAAATCTTGGATCTTGCCGACCGAGTAGTCGTTCTTCGGGATGGAACGAAGGTGTCAGACGAGCCTGCTTCCAGTACAACGCCTCAGCGTTTGGTGGAGCAGATGGTTGGACGTGAGGTGGAATTCCAAACTCGTCAGTCAGCCATTTTGGGTGAGACTCGTCTCCAGGTGACGGGCCTTACATCGGCCCATTTTAAGAACATTAGTTTTGAAGTCCGGTCCGGGGAGGTTGTCGCCCTGGCAGGCCTCGTCGGAGCCGGGCGGTCCGAACTTGCCAGAGCCATTTTCGGATTGGATCCGATTCAATCCGGAACCGTTTTCGTCGAGGGTATTGCCGTCAAGCGAACTCCTGAAGATGCAATCCGAGCGGGAATTCACTTCGTTCCAGAGGACCGCCAACATCAAGGTTTGCACCTGCCTTTAGCAATCCAAGACAACTTGGCGATGGCCGCAGTACCCGGCCAACCCTATGCTATCGACCGAAAAACCGAGCGAACGTCGGCGTCCGCATTGGCCGAGAGCTTGGCGATTAAAATGCCGGGCCTGGATGCGCGTGTTTCATCATTGTCCGGCGGGAACCAGCAAAAGGTGCTGTTGGGAAAATGGCTGAACCATCCTCCGAAACTTCTGATTCTGGATGAACCGACGCGGGGCGTAGATGTCGGCGCGAAGGATCAAATTCACCGCCTGGTCAGCAGGTTGGCCGAACAAGGTGTGGCGATCCTGGTCATCTCCTCGGAGCTTCCTGAGGTTTTGGCCCTCGCAGACCGTACGCTGGTCATGCGCGAAGGTCGGATTGCGGGCGAGCTTTCTAGAGAGAATGCATCTCAACAGAGCATTTTGGATTTAGCCCTGCCTTCGGGGGAGAGTGGAGCCGATCTCAAGCGGACGCGCCGAAGTCTTCCTCGGGAAGCGGCCATTGGCGCCGTACTCCTGGCGGTTGTTTTAGTGGCGGCGATCGTCAATCCGTCATTCATTGCTCTGGAGAACATTCGCGACATTCTCGTCCGTATTGCTCCCGTCGCGATCGTCGCATCCGCAATGACCATGTTGATCCTCGCCCGAGAAATCGACATTTCCGTTGGTTCATTGATGGGCTTGTGTGCGGCTTCGCTCGGTATTGCGGGCTCCCTCGACCATCACGGATTGCCGCCCCCTTTGGCGGCGGCCGTATGCATGGGGGTGGGACTCCTCGGT
>JAFAFM010000269.1 GCA_023423495.1 Armatimonadota bacterium | reverse complement strand
GCATCATGGTGAACGTCTACTTCTTGACGCGCTCTACGTAGTCGTCGGTTCGCGTGTCTACCTTAATCATATCACCGACGTTGATATGAAATGGAACCTGAACGGTCGCCCCTGATTCCAGTTTCGCCGGTTTGGTGCTTCCACCGCTCACGGTGTCACCCCGATAACCCGGATCAGTTTCCACGACTTCTTGCTCAACGAAGTTCGGCAATTCGTATCCCAGGGTTTCGCCATTCGCTACGAGGCTGGTGATCTCCATGTCCTCTTTGAGGTAGCGAGATTGGTCACCCAGCGCTTCCGGTGCCACCGACATCTGCTCATAAGAATCCAAGTCCATGAGCACCATCTCGGCCCCTTGGCGATAGAGGAACTGCATCTTCATCTTCTCAACGAAAACAGGTTCGACTCGCTCTCCGGATCGGAAGGTCTTTTCAAGCGTCCGGCCCGTTTTCAAATTCCGTAGCTTCGTTCTTACGAAGGCGCCGCCCTTTCCTGGTTTAACATGCTGGAATTCGACGATCGTATACACGTCGCCGTCCATGAGAAAATGCATTCCGTTCTTGAAATCGCTGGTATCAACCGCCAAAACTAATCGCTCCTATTGCGTTGGGATCGGGGTGATTGTAGCATCTGAGAGCCGGTCGACGTCATTCGGACTTGCACCGCGCAAGCGGGAGAAGTCTTTCTACTACCGGCCGTCGAGCGATCCCAGTACCGTCGGTCGATGCCGTTGCCGCGCCTGCTGCAAGTCCCCACTTGAAGCTCTGTTCCATAGATTCGCCCTGCGCGATTCCCCAGAGAATTCCGGCAAGCATCGAGTCTCCACAGCCGATGGTGCTCTTCATCTCCACATTCGGGCTGACTCCGTCGAAGACTCCGTCCGCGCAAGCCATCACCGCTCCCGCCGCGCCCCGACTGATGACCGCGATTTTGTCTCCACCTCCAAGTCGCTCGTAAAGTTCCACGGCTGCCTCGAGTGCCTCATTTCGCCCGGGCAAATTTCTGCCCAACAAGCGGGACGCCTCTTTTTGATTCGGCTTGATCATGTCCGGCGACGCCTCCATGGCAAGCTTCATGGCTTCGCCATCCGCATCGACCAAGCTCTTCACTCCAAGCGAGCGCGACATTTCCACGAGGCGCTTGAACATGTCCGTCGGAGCTCCGGGTGGCAGGGAACCGCCCATTGAAATCCAGGTAGCGTGAGGAATATGGTTTGCAATGGCATCGACCAGCCGCTCAATGTCGTCAGCTCCAATTTCGGGACCGCGTTCGTTGAATGTTGTTGGTAAGGAACCTGACAAGTCCTCGATACTGATATTGGTTCTCGTTTCGCCGGCAACGTCGATGAAGCAATGAGGCAGGCCCTGGTCGGTGAGCACTTTGCGGACAAACGCACCAGGACCACCCCCCAAAAACCCCGTGGCGACGGTTTCCCCTCCGAGTTCGCTATAAACCCTCGAAAGATTCACGCCTTTGCCACCCGCATCCGTTTCGGCACGGACAACCCGGTTCGTGTCACCCATCTTGACCTGCTCCACGAACATGGCCCGGTCAACTGATGGATTGAGGGTGACGGTCAGAACCATGTCGTTTTACTGGGCCATGACCTCGGCCAGCAGAAGCTTCTCCGGGTCGATGGTTCGTTCCGTGCTGAGGACGTAACTTAAAGGGTGGGAGACAAGCTTGGTGCCATCCACCCCGGCCATTTCGCCTCGAAAACCGCTTAATAGCCGATTCGCGGCAAAAGCGCCCAACCTTAGGGCCAAGACACGATCAAATGCCGTCGGCGATCCACCCCTTTGCATGTGGCCCAACACCAGATTGCGCGCCTCAAAGCCAGTATTGCGTTGGATGAACTCTTTGATTTCTCCGGCTTTTGCGGCGCCTTCCGCGACGATGATGATCGAACTTCGCTTCCCCTTCTCCGCCGACTGACGGAGCTGGTCACAGATTTCCAACAACGAGTAAGGGATCTCAGGGATAAGGACCGCTTCGGCGCCTCCCGCCAATGCTGCCTCCAAGGCGATAAAGCCGTTTCTTCGGCCCATCACTTCGATCACGAAGACCCTCTCGTGGGAATAGGCGGTGTCGCGCACCCGGTCGATCGCATCGAGGGCAGCGTTTACCGCAGTGTCGAACCCAATCGAGAAGTCAGTGCCAGAAATATCGTTGTCGATCGAGCCAGGTATGCCCATCACGGGAAACTGGAATTCCTCATGGAGCTTCAAAGCACCCATCAACGAGCCATCGCCCCCAATTACGACGACTCCCTCACACCCATTCTCGTGGAGGTTTTGGACGGCTTTCTCCCGTCCGGAACGCTGCATGAATTCCTTGCTGCGCGCGGTTCTAAGAATTGTGCCACCGTAAGTGATGATGCCGCCAACCGATTTGGAATCCATCGGGACGACTTCGTTCTGAATGATGCCTTCGTAGCCGTGGTGGAAGCCGATCACCTTCGCACCTCGGCCAATAGCCGCCCGCACGACACCGCGAATCGCGGCATTCATGCCGGGTGCGTCTCCTCCACTGGTGATAACGGCGATCCTTTCCATCCTTCTGAGTACCTTCCTGGCCCAAAGAGCTTATCCTAAATGGATGACCCATAATGGATCGGCGTAACCATGGATGTGAATCCGCTCCACCTGCCCGTTTCCCGCTTCATGCGATCCGCCACGTTTGCAGGCGCAGAACAGACAATCGGTGGCGCGGTGGCACGACTGAGAGAAAGCGGCTCGACTCTGCTGCCAATCATCGATAACGGCTACTTGCGTGGCGTGGTAAGCGAAAGGTCGTTGGCCAATGCCTTAGGCGCCGGAATTCCCGATTTTCACGGCGTCGAGGAAGCTTTCGATGAGCGCGTCCCTATCGTAAAGCTTTACGAATCGGGCTCCGAAGCTTTGAGAGCATTCGACACGTTCAATGTGGGTGAGCTTGTGGTCGTCGATGAAGACAACCGGCTCGTTGGACTATTGAACGCCTCCGACCTATACGGGCAAGAGGTCGCGCCGCTTCGTCCACCATTGGTTGGTGGGATGGCAACGCCCTTTGGTGTTTACCTGACCTCCGGTTCCGTTGGAGCTGGAGCCAAGGGTTGGGCCCTTGTGTCAACTGGGGCGGTCCTATTCACGATCCTAACTACGGCCTCGATCTTAAGCATTTATCTTTTCAACTGGCTGGTGGCGAAGGGCACCACGATGACCGCGGCCGACCTGGTATCCAGCTTTGCGATGTTCGCGATGTTTGCGGGAGCCTTTCGCCTGCTCCCAATCTCGGGGATCCATGCGGCGGAACATATGGTTGTCCATGCCATCGAACGAGGTGAGCCTTTGATTCCTAGCGTCGTCAAGCGAATGCCCCGCGTGCATCCTCGCTGTGGTACGAATTTGGCGGTTGGTGGGACCATCTTCTTGAGCATCGCGGCGAACAAGCTCATTCAGCCGGAGTCGCTCCGACTGACGATCGCCCTCATAGGCACCCTTTTGCTCTGGCGGCGTCTGGGAGGATGGATGCAATATTGGGTGACGACGAAACCCCCAACCGACAAGCAAATTGAGATGGGTATTCGCTCTGGCCTGGAACTCCTAGAGAGGCAGAGCCGAGTTCGCAATGTACACGTTTCCATCGCACACCGGCTTTGGAACAGTGGCATCTTCCACGTGATGGCAGGCAGCTTTACCGTTTACGGAATAGTCGCTGGACTTTCGGCCATCTTTGGCTGGAATCTGCCCATCTGAGGTATCCTTTTAGGCTCGTCGTGTTAAACAGTATCTACATTATTCTGATCGTGATCGGTATGGTTGTGGCCGTGCTGTTTTCCGCGCTTGTGTTCCTTACTGGAAAGGGCGACGCGATGTCCGGCGGCGGTGGCGTTCGCACAACCTTCAAAGGAAAGGCCAGCTTCGACGACTTTATGTCGAAACTGACCCTTTACATGGGGATTGGATTCATGCTGCTCATGTTGGTGATCGATGTGATCGGACACCAAGCCATCAACGCGGCAAAGTAAGTTCTATTTCGACTGTGGGCTGAAGAACGGAGTCATGTAGTTTCCGTCGTCCGAAACTTTAGTTTCCCCGCTCCCATCCACATTGATCTTATAGATCGACCGCTTCCCGCCCTCTCGCTTGATGTAGGTCACACTTGTGCCTGCCGGGTGCCAGGAAGCTTCGTATATAGCTCCGCCAATGAGCGGGGTGCCCGATTGGATTCCCCCCGGTGTGTTTGGCAAAATAGCCAGGCCGGCCGGCGTGTAAGTCGCTCCATCGTACGAGCCGGTTGTGACCATGACCTTGCTTCCGTCAGGACCGCACACGGCGGGTCCAAAGGCGTTCTTAGGATCGTTGCTGATGGCGATGGGGAGTAACGCCTCCTCGGTCGGTTTGCTCGGGTCGTAAATGAAGATTCCGTTGACAAAGTCTTTCACCACGCGGCCATTCTTTATGTTCCGCTCGGGAATGTTGTCTCGGTCCGGAAACTGGAAATTTAGTACGGTGAAGACCAAGTTGCCGGTCTTCGGATCCACATCCATGTCGATGCGGTCGCCGCCCATTACCGCCCTGGGGGCCAGTTGGAGCATTTGCTCTTCGGGAGTCCCAGTGGCAGCGGTCATTTGCTGAATGATCAGGGTTTCTTGTTCATCACCCTTCATGATTGCCGCAATGTACGCTCCACCCTTAATCCACCTTGCGACGCGAAAGGCATTGCCGTATCGCTTGTAGAGGGCATCCAATTGTCCTGAACCGCCAGCTCCTTCCTCAGCGCCAACGGTTACACCCGAGGGTGGGGGAAGCAACTGCTGAGAAGTGCTCTCTTTGAGGTCGTATTCCAATACGAAGCCTCCTTGGGTGATCAAAACTTTTTGTCCGGCGGATGCTAAGGCAGCTGATTCGGATAGATCGACGATTGGGAAGCTCGGGTCAAATTTGCTGAGGGTTCCGGTAGATCTCTGATCGACGGCCCCGCGGGCTGGATTCCACCGGTAAATCTGGAAGGAATCCTGCTTGCGATCACTGACAAAAAAGAGACGATTGCCATCAGGACGCCATGCTAGGTCCCGATCAGTCTTGCCCGGCTGATATTCAGGGCTCGGCGTTTTGTTCCCTGAAGCGTCGAACAGCACGGCTTGTTGACCCTCTTCATGTATCTGGATGGCCGCGATCATTTGGTTGGTGTCGGCCGTGCCGCTATCGGGGTCCTTTCGCCACTTCAACACCCACTGAATCCCGACGCACACCGCCGCCACCGCCAGAAGCAGAATAAAAGTGCGGACCAGGAGCTTGTGAACGATCTTGGGTTGTTTGTCTTGCATGGTGCGTTTAGATGAGATGCATTCCAGGTTTGATTCTCATGCCATTGGCAAAATCTCTGCCGGACATCCTCTTTTTACCTTCCGGTTGCACTTCCAATAGCCGTATGCTTTGATCGCCGAACGCGACCTCGCAGCCGGAGTCGATGCCCATTACAACACCAGGAGGGCCCTGCATTGTGCCCAATCTAGCCGCACTTACCCGCAAAAGTCCAAATTTGGTTTTCACGAAGGCTCCGGGAACAGGCGTAAATGCTCGAAACTTTGCATACTCCTTCTGCGCCGGCTGACGGGTGTCCAGCTCACATTCCCACTTCTCGATCTTATTAGCGTAGGTGGCCTCGGC
>JAFAFM010000264.1 GCA_023423495.1 Armatimonadota bacterium | reverse complement strand
CTTCTTGATGGTGAAGGTGTAGAGAGTTCCACCCTCGGAAATCTCCCACTTTTCGCAAAGGTTCGGAACGGGCTGGTTATCTTCGCTCCAAGTCGTGAGGCCTTCGAAAACCTGCTGGAGGAGATCGATCGTGTTGCCGTCCTGAACCTTTCCTGGGTCAAGGGTCGAGGGCTTTTGCACGATCGAGTATCGAAAAACGTTTTCGTTACCCTGGGTTGCAGATTGGGAGAAGTTCCCCTTGCCGCATCCCGCGACAAGCAGGATCGAAGTTAGGGCAGCGAGAGATAGCAGCGAGCGCATATTCAACCGATTTTACACTGAATGCGGAAATAGCCTCAGTGCAGATACCACTGCTTACGCCGCTTTTCGATTACGTAGAACCAGATCAGGATGATCACGAGCGCAAGCAGCGGGATGCCGGCCGCCAAATAGTGACTGTAGATGATTTTCCGACTGGGAAGAACGCGCATATACGCGTAGTCTTGCAGTCTCAGAGCGATCGGGAGGCCGTAAAACAGGCCGATAAGTACCGGAATAACCCCGAACCACTTGAGCTTGCGGTTTTCAGAGATGATTTCTTGCTTGACTCCAAACGACCAAAAGATCAGGGCCAGAGCCGCACAAATTACTGGAACCAGGAGCAAGTCTTGGATGCCGTCTGGCGGAGTCATAGAAAGATAATTCATTGGCATGGATATGATGGCTCAGACGAGAGCGGTTGTTGCAATTAGCGCGCCAACCATATAGGGTGGGGCGATTCTCGTATCGCTTCTGATTTTTCCACGCTTGACGCCCCACGCTCCACGCTCCTCGCCCTTCAAGAGCCAATCCACGCAAAAGAAAACCCAGCCAATCGGCTGGGTCATTCAATACGTTGAACTGGAGTTTAGACTTCGTATCGCTTGGGACCGCTGTCGTCGTTGCCCTGAGCGATTCTCTTCACGAAGGTGACGAGTTCCATTGGGTTGAAGGGCTTCGTCAGGTACATGTCCGCCCCATAGTGGTAACCCTCGAACACGTCCTTGTCCTGCGCTTTCGCGGTAAGCATGATGACGGGTAGATTCTCCGTTTCCGGCTCCCGTCGCAGGTTCTTCAAAACTTCAAATCCATCCATGTACGGCATCATGACGTCGAGAACGACCAGGTTCGGCTTTTCCGCCCGTATCTTTTCCAAGCCTTCCTTGCCATCGAAGGCAGTTACTACCTGGTAGCCCTGCCGCTCCAAGTTGACTTGGATGAGCCGGACGATATGTCGCTCATCGTCACAAACCAAAACTTTTAGGGGCATGTGTCTCCTAAACTCCTAAACTCCAAAGGTGGAGTGATGCTACCTGATTCGATGAACACTGTCAATCAGATTGAAAGCCTTGTTGGGCCCTGAATGGTTTCCTAGGTAACCTATCAGAGTGAAACTCTGCCGTTTCGAACTTAAATCCCAGCCCGGAGAGGTTAGAAGCGGTTTGGTCTACAGCGGAAAAATCTACGAAACGGATGGAGAACAGTCGATCGCCGTGCACGAGGCGGAAGCGATCCGTCCGCTTTCCCCGGTCGGCCGCGCACCCAGTCTACGCCTCTTCCGCATGACCAATAGTGTCATGAAGTCCACGGATCAAGATGGCATGCCCATGTATGTCCACTTGAATCCGACTTCCCTTTACGGCCCGAGCCAATCGATTCCGCGTCCAATGAGCGTCGCTCACCTGGATTTCGAACCGTATCTCATCGCCGTCATAGGTTCTGACGGGCTTCAGGTATCGGTCGAAGAAGCGGATGGCCTCATCCTTGGATACACGCTTGCTCTGGTGCTCTTTGCAAGAGAAATTGAGCGTGAAGAGATTCAGGCGGGATCGGGTCCAGGGCGCTCGTTCGACGTCGGTGGCGTTATCGGCCCGGTCATTTCAACTCCCGACGACCTCGACGAGACCGTCACAGAAGAGATTCCCGCCCGCAAGTATTCGCTTGAAGTTGTATCTCGAGTGAATGGTGTTGAGGTGGGTCGTGGAAATATTGCCGACCTGCCCTACTCCTTTGCCGAACTCATCCAAGCCGCCAGCGATACCGGGCCAATCCGGGGCGGTGACCTCATTGCGATTGGCCCAATCGCCGTTCCGACCGGGCAAGTGCAGCTTGAGTCTGGCGATGATGTGCAAGTTTCCGCCGAGCATCTCGGCACCCTATCCCTTAAAGTTGGCTAGTAGCCATTGAATTAAATATCATGCCCATTCAAAAACATGTTCTCAGCAATGGAGTTCGAGTGCTTATCGAACCCGTCGGCCACGTCCAATCGGCCGCTATCGGACTATGGTGTCGCACAGGAAGCAGACACGAATTTGACAACGAAGCGGGGATCACCCACCTGATCGAACACATGTTGTTCAAGGGAACAAAGAATCGCACGGCCAAGGAAATTGCCGAATCCATCGAGGGCCGCGGCGGTTCCCTGAATGCCTTTACGGACAAAGAATCCACCTGCTACTACTGTCGCGTGCTTGCTGACGATGCCGAAAACGGAATCGATGTCCTCACGGACATGATGACGAATTCGCTTTTTGATTCCGACGAGCTGGCCCGTGAGGAGGGTGTGGTATTGGAAGAAATCAAGCGGGGGGAGGACGAGCCAGGTGACCATGTGCACGAAGTTCATCTCTCAAAACGCTGGGGGGATCATCCGCTCGGCAAGCCGATTATCGGCACGAAGGAGTCCGTAAGTGGTTTCAAGCAAGATCACCTGCTTCAATACATCGACCGCCGTTATCGCGGCGACAATGTATTACTCGCGATTGCCGGCAACGTAGAACCAGACAAAATCATTGCGGCCTGCGAGCGTTCACTCGGAGATCTTGCCTCAACTAGCCAAAACGAGCAGCCAGACCGTCCAGTCGGCAAGCCAGGTGAAACCTACCTAGCGAAGGATGTTGAGCAAGTTCACTTTTGCATTGGTACCGACGGCACCTCTGTGTATGACAGTGAACTCTACACCATGAGTGTCCTGGATGCCGCCCTTGGTGGCAGTATGAGCAGCCGTCTATTCCAAGAGATCCGAGAAAAGCGCGGACTGGTCTACTCGGTCGGCAGTTATACGCTGAATTACGGCAGCGGCGGCGCATACACGGTTTACGGCGGTACAAGCCCAGAACACTGGCCACTGGTGCAAGAGCTGACGCGAAAGGAATTCAATTCCGTAACCAAAGACGGATTGGGGGACGACGAAATCGAGCGAACCAAGCGACACTTGAAGGGCAACATCGTTCTCGCGCTCGAAAGCATGAGCAGCCGGATGATGAGAATGAGCCGGAACGAACTCAATCACGAACGTGAAATTCCGGTGGAGGAAACGTTGGCCAAGATCGACGCTGTTTCAAACAATGCAATCATCGACCTCGCCCGGCGGATCCTTACCGAGGACTTACTGAGCACCACGGCAATCGGCCCCAGCGTTTAGATTGGATTTCAAAGACTTTCTATCCATAACGAGTTCTCAACAGAGTGCAAGCTCTGAGGAGAGCCTCTACTCGGAGATCGTCCATCGAATCCATGAGATGGTCCAGGCTGAATCCTGCGACATTTTGATTCGCGAATCCAGCGACGGCTTGGTCCAGCGCGCCAGCAGTCAGTCGCCCGAGTTCAATCGTAGGCTTCGACTCGGTAAGGGAATTGGCCTTTGCGGTAAAGCCCTTGTCGAAAACAAGTCGATCTTCGTTCCGCGCGATGCTATCAAGCATCCTGACTTCGCACATTATCCTGGGGCGGAAGAACGTCATCACGAATCGATGGCCGTCATTCCACTGAGCGGGCCAAGTCAGCCTTTTGGAGTCTTGGTGATCGGCCGTGCCGGAGAGTGGAATTTCACCCTAGGAGAGAAGAGAAACCTCAAAAGCATGGCGGACACCGCAAGCGCGATCATTCTCGGCTTTCGACAAGCTTTCCAAGCGGGTAACCAAAGCAACCGGCTAGGCGCCCTCAGCGAGGTATCCAAAACGATATCCACAAGCCCGTACGTTGAGGAAATCCTGCAGCTTCTGGTGAACCTCACGGCCCAGCAATTCAATTACCGAGTTTGTACCGTCCGCCTTCTGGACGAAAATCAAGAACTTGTTCTCAGGGCAACCCAGGCACCGGCCAAGGCTTACCAGCGCAAACGGGCTATCAAACTGGGAGAGTCCATTGCTGGACGGGCGATTGCCGAGAATCGCCCCATCATCGTGCCCGATGTGCAGGTCGAGGCAGATTACATTGGGCACGACCTGGCGGCCGAACAAGGATTGCGCAGCATGATCTGCGTGCCCCTGACCATTCAAGATCGCGCAGTCGGAGTTTTGAGCTGCTATACGAGCGTCGTACGCTCCTTTCCCCAGGACGAGATTCGCGCCCTCGAAACTCTTGCAAAACAGGCTGCTGTATCGATCGAGCACGCCAAGCTTCAAGTTAGGGACACCTTGATGCAGGAAATGCATCACCGCGTGAAAAACAATCTTCAGCAGGTGGCTTCCCTTCTTCGACTGCAAATGCGCCACGGCCAGTACAAATCCCTTGAGGAAGCGATGAACGACTCGCTGGCTCGAATTTTGGCAATCGCGTCCGTTCACGATTTGCTCAGCCGGGAAGACCTCGACCACGTCGGAATGCGCAGCATCGCCGAGACTCTTGTACAGCACCAGCAAAGCTCCCTACTTCTGCCGGGAAGGAGCATCCGATTCGAAGTAAGGGGATCCGACGCCCGGCTCAACATGACCCAAGCCACCCAGATTGCGCTGGTTCTTAACGAGCTTGTTTTAAACGCTATTGAACATGGCTTCAAAGTCACTCGGCAGGGCGAGATTCATATCAACGTCGAGGCGAAGGACGACGAGGTTTCTCTCTGGGTTTCAAACAGTGGAGATCAGTTGCCTCCCGATTTCGACGTCACTACAGAGAGCCACCTGGGCCTGCAGATTGTCGAGAACTTAGTTCGGAGCCTCGGTGGGAAGTTTTCACTTCAGAACAAGCTTGGCTGGACCGTCGCAGAGATCACTTTTCATCGCGCGACGAGCGAGTAGGCCAGCTTCTAACGATTTCCTTCCCTGGCGCCAATACAACCAGCCGCACGTCATCCCTGTTCCCTCCCGGAGGAAGCGGCGCCTCTAACAGATAAATCGCGCGCACCATCGGACCCATTAGCCCGGTATAGAAATCCTTGCGCCCCTCACCGAACAGTTGCTGCAGCGGAGCAAATATCTCCGCCGTGCTCGTCCAGTCGAAAGACCGTAGCTTGCCAAGATCAACTTCTCGCCAAACGGCAAGCCTTCTGACAGCCGGCTGAATCCGCCGCCAGTCGGTGGTCGAGGTGAACTTGCGATGGGTCTCTTCACTTGCATTCGATGCAGGCTTTGCCAAGAAGAGGAAGCTGGGATGAAGCGCAGTCTCTGGATAGGCGTCCGCTTCGACGGTAAGTTCCAACACATCAGTCCGCTTTGGCAAGGCATAGAGATCGACGATGACTACCATTCTTCCATCGATCAATCGTTTGGAAGCTAACCAGCGACGACTAAGCTCCTCGAGTGACCAACGTTCTTTGGCATTCAAATAACCCAGCCATCTTGAAAGCATCTCCGGAGTTACGAGGATGGCCTGATTAAATTCTCGCTTTGACGTGCCGTCGAACCATGTGCCGAGCCCAATCCGATCCTCCATCAGCGTCCGATCGATTCCCTTGCCTGCTCGATAGATTCGCTCACCCCGAATCAATTCCGCCTTAATCGGAAGGTCTGCTTCTTGCCCCGCCATCTGGGCCAGCAAAAGTGTGAGGCTAGCAATCATCCATTTTTATTATCGGACCGGTCTCCGGGGATCACAGGCGGATTGAGTAGCATCTAAAGCGATGACCGTCGACCTGCTCGTTCGCAATGCCTTAATCACAACTTCAACGAGGCAGGAATTGGGCACGCTGGCGATCGACAAAGGCAAATTCCTTCCCTACTCTGGACAATCGGCCCGGGAAGAAATCGACGCTACAGGCCTCGTTGCGATTCCTGGAGTCATTGACACCCAAGTTCATTTCCGGGAACCCGGAATGGAGCACAAAGAGGACCTGGAAAGTGGTACCAGAGCGGCAATTCTCGGTGGAGTTACGACAATCTTCGAGATGCCGAATACCAATCCCACCACGACTACGGAAGCGGCACTTCTGGACAAGTTGGCCCGAGCCGCCGGCCGGGCGTGGTGCGACTACTCCTTCTTCGTCGGTGCGACAACCGAGAACATCTCGGAGCTCGCGCATCTTGAAACGCTCCCAGGGTCACCGGGAATCAAGATCTTCATGGGCAGTTCGACGGGTCCCCTATTAGTGGGCGATGACGAGCACTTACGGAGGGTCCTTCAGCACGGCACGAAACGTTGCCCGATCCATGCTGAAGACGAGCCGCGGAACCGGGAGCGCAAACTGCTGCTTAGCGATCACCCTCACCCTCGTGAGCACCCGTTCCTTCGAGATGCCACCAGCGCCAGAATTGCCACCGAGCGAATTCTCGCCCTGAGTGAGCAGACTGGCCGACCGGTCCACATTCTCCATGTCTCCACCGCAGATGAACTTCCAATTTTGGTCCTGGCAAAAGAGAATGGGGCCAGCGTAACATGCGAAGTAACGCCGCAGCAT
>JAFAFM010000256.1 GCA_023423495.1 Armatimonadota bacterium | reverse complement strand
GCGTGGGCATGGTCGGTCCAGTCCAGGCTTACCGGAGTTACAGAGACAAACCCTTCACTGACCGCCTCCACATCTGTTCCAGGTTGAGAATCAGGATCCATGACGACCACCCCGCCTTGCCAATAATAGGGGCGCCCCCAAGGATCTTCTCGGAATTCGACCCGGTCCTCGTACACTCTCCTCCCCATTCCACAGACCCGCATTCCGCGAAGCTCTTGGTAGTCGATCGCGGGCACGTTTACATTGAGGAAAGTGAGTTCTTTTCGAGGAGCGTCAACCAAAGTCGACCAGTTTTCCCGAAGCCAACGCTCGCCGGTCTCATAGTGGAAAGGAGCGCCGGTTACGAAGATTGCCATGCTGACGGCGATGGAGTGAATTCCATTGATCGCGCCCTCCATTGCGCCTGCGACCGTGCCAGAGTAAGTGATATCAAAGCCTAGGTTTGGCCCGTTATTGATCCCGCTGAGGATGAGGTCACATCCATCCGGCCAGCCGACAGTCAAGCCGACGTTTACGCAGTCCACCGGCACTCCGTTGACTTGATAGGCTTCTAATCCGTCGTAATCGACGGGGATCACCCGCAAAGGGTCACGCATCGTCATGGAGTGTCCACAGGCGGATCGTTCGCGGTCGGGCGCGACAATTTTCACTTCACCAAATTCTCGGGCAACTCGGACAAGGGCGCTGAGGCCCGGTGCGTGAATGCCGTCGTCGTTGGTGATAAGGATCTTCATGGACCGCCCCAGGTTACCGGCTCACACCGGATCAGCAGCGACAAAGAATAGCTAGACTTTTTCGCTTGACGGCGTCTGCCGGATGGCTGCAATCGCAGAGAGAAGCTCGTTTGGGTCGACCGGCTTGCCGATGTGGGACTGGTAGCCGCTGGCAAGGGCATATTCTCGGTCCGACGGACGCGCAAACGCGGTTAACGCCACCGCTGGCGTCAAATGGCCGGCAGCCCGAATATCGCGAATAAGCGCGTAGCCGTCCCGACCAGGCATACCGATGTCACTGATGATCAAGTCGATGTCGGGGGACATGGCGGAAAGCGCCCGTTCGGCAGATTCAGCAGTGATGACTCGCGCGCCACTATCCTCCAAAATCCTCCGAAGCAAATCGCGGGCGTCTGCCTCATCATCGACCACCAACACGGTCGCCCCATCGAGAACGTCAAGCACGGGCAGATCAAACGGGTTTGTGCTATCTCCGGAGAACGTGGCATTCGTTGTGTCAACCGTCCCCGTGGGTAGCGTTACGGTGAATGTGGCGCCGGTATTATCACCTTCGCTGCTGGCCATTACGGATCCGCCGTGTAAATCCACTATCTGCTTCACAAGCGCGAGGCCTAATCCCAACCCGCCGTGCTGACGCGATGCCGAGGAATCCTGTTGGCTAAACCTTTCAAAAAGGTGCGGAATGAACTCCGGACGAATTCCCTTGCCAGAATCCTTGAAAGCGACATTTACTAGCGAGTTGCGGCTTGTCACGGTGATGTCAACCGATCCGCCGGCGGGAGTGAACTTGACTGCATTGGACAGCAGATTCCAGAACACCTGTTGAATTCGCGCCGGGTCCGCCATGATGAGATCCGGCGTGCGACCGGCGTGCAAATGGATGGTGATCGACTTGCCGTCGGCCGCGGGCCGAATGACATCGATCGCTGCCTGGACTTGCTCTACAAGCTGGACCGGGTGTTTCTCCAGAAGCATCTTGCCGGAAATGATGCGGCTCATATCGAGCAGGTCACCGACCAACTGCGTTTGAAGTTTAGCGTTCCGCTCGATGACTTCCACGCCTTCGCTTACGGTTGTAGGGTCGCTGGCGTACTTGCGGAGGATGTGTGTCCAACCGATGATCGCGTTCAAGGGCGTCCGCAGTTCGTGGGACAATGTCGCGAGGAACTCATCTTTGATGCGTCCAAGCCGTTCCGCCTCTAAACGAGCTTTTCGCTCACTTTCGAGAAGCTGCAGGCGAGTGTGTTCGATCCGCTTTCGCTCAGTAATATCCCGGGCAATTTTCGAGATCCCCACCACATTTCCGCTGGGATCTTTGATCGGCGAAACGGTTAGCGATATGTCCAGGAGGCGTCCATCCTTGGTTGTTCGCTGAGTTTCAAAATGCTCGATACGTTCTCCGCTTCGAAGCTTTTTGAGAATGACGGGTTCTTCGTGATGCCTCTCCTCAGGAATGAGGGTCAGTACCGATTTCCCAACGATTTCTGAGGTCTCATAGCCGAATATCCGTTCGGCGCCCTTGTTCCAACTGGTGATAACCCCTTCCAACGTTTTGCTGATGATCGCGTCATCAGAAGATTCGACGACGGCGGCTAATTTGGCACCCAAAACCTCGGCGTCGTTATTTGAGGTCACATCTTTGAAGGTCCATAAGCCAAGTCGCTCGCCATTACCCAGCGGGGGAAACTGGCAAGACACTTCCACCGAAGTACCGTTCCGTAGCTGAAACAACTGGCTACCGGCTATGCCAGTTTGTTGGTGGGAGGCGATGAAATCTCGAAAATCCTTGGGTGACGAGCACTGCTCTGCCATGTCTGCGAAAGGAGAATCTGTAATTTCAGCTTCATCCAAATGCCAGATCTCTCGAAACTTGCGGCTGGCAATAACAACATTTCCTTGAGAGTCGGTTGCAAGGAGTCCTTCGCCGGAAGCATCGAGCGTTGCGGCTAGGATCGTATTCGCGAACGTGACATCGTCAGGAAGTCGAAGGAAAGGCATTAGGACACGGGAATCTTAACTTTAACGTTTCAACGCTGGCTCGAAATCGAATTTAAGCTAATTCATAGGGATTTTTAATGCTCCACAACGAGTTAACCGAGCAAAATTACCGGTTAAACGTTTTCGCATCACCAAGCGAGCGGCCTACGCCGTTCCAATAGATGGAATGGAGGATGTGCACGCAGACGTGTAAATCACATCCATCAAATGCATTGATCTTGGCCGGCTGCTCTCCCGTCTAGCCGCCGGCCATATTCTTTTATCAACCTTGTCCGAATTGGCGAATTTGGCGGATCAGATAGACGCTGTAGAAAACAATTTCATTGTTCTCCTTCTGCACTTTGACCCAATGCCCCTTTGCGTCCATCAGAATCCCGATTTCCTGGCGTTCAACGGATCCCATCTCGGTAAGCAGTGTTATTTTCTTCCCGACCAAATCGCTAAGAAGTTCCATACCGACACTAATGTTCATATTTTCAGCGGGTGCGATCATTGAATTGCCTTCCTCCTCTCACTGTCCGAGAGCTGCCACTAGGGACATTGTAAGGCGAATCTGATCAATTTGGGTGGAAAGATTCCCTACCGCATGCCCCCGGCAAAAATGAGGGCGCCATAGAGCACGCTTGCAATAAAGCCGCAGACGATCGAGGCAATTGCCCAATTCTTTGCTTTCTCGGATGAATCCGAAGCCTGAGCAATGTCACCCCTGCTTAAATGTCCGTCCACCTGCGCGGCATAAACAATCGACACCACTCCAAACGGCATGCAGCAACACAAGGTCGAGAAGATCGCCAGGATCAAATTGTTGGGAACGCTCCCAACATACGACCTTTGATAAGCTGCCGGCTGATGGATCTCGGGCCGGCCGGTACTGTAGGGATTCGGGGGCGGATTGTAGCCTTGAGTCGGCGGGAACCTTAAGCCGGGAATATCAGCCGCTCGAACCGGAGTCAGGCTCTGGCTCACGTAGATGGAATTGTTTGGAAGCACCCTCCCTTCATCCGCCCATTTCTGGAGAGTTGGAAGGTCGGGAGCAATGTATGTCGTCCCGCTAAGCTCGATTCGGTACATGGGTCAAGCGAAAGTTTAGCTTGACCGGCCAGTTTAGGCAAGCAGTGAGAATTACCAGGTCTGGGAGGTCAGGCTTTGCGATAGCCAAACTTTCCAACTTGCAACGTGCCATCCACGACCGGAAATGCACCCGTCACTTTTGCGGAATCCACCGGTCCGGAATCGATATGCGTCCATCGAAGCCGCAAGTGATCTCCCTCCACGTTCCACCGTCCCTTGGACTTTGAACCGTAGCCAATGTATTCAAAGGTGCCGTTGGGCTTCAGGTCAAACCGGACCGCCCGCACATTTCCATCCAACATCCAACGGCCCAACATGGTGCTCGCTTTGAGCGGAATGATTGGATCGGATACGGCGAAAGCGGACAGGAAGGCGGCGGCAAGCAACAGTACAAGCTTCATGAATAGCGGGAGTCCCCGAAAATTGATGACGTCCGGTTGGGGACGGTCATCACAGCAAGTAGCTATATTTGGGTCTGTGTCTGAGCCTGGCCCGAAGGATTGGCTGCGTCCGGAAGAAATGGTACGAACTTCTGGACTGTCTCCTTTACGGTCAGTACGCGGTCCAAAGCGATTTCCATGTTTTTGGCTTCCAAGACTCCATCAAAGCTTAGGCACACATAATTGTTGCCAGCCACCCAAGATTCGCCCATCGGTGCGTCCGTAAGAATTTCGCGGACTTGTTTGATTAGGAACCAATAGCCGATCTCAGGATTTCCGGCCAACACCCAATCCTTATCAAATTCGGGGTCACCGATCTCAAACTTGGAATCGCTTTTTCGCCATGCCCTCTTCATGGAATAACCTGCGCGACGCGCTGTCATTCCGCCTTCGGTTCGATATGGACTGGGCGCGATAATGACTGTCTCCAAGTGTTCCTGGGTGTGCTTTCCCGAGCCCGTGAAGAAGACGTGCTCGAAGATTCCGACTTCATTGTTGGCTGCAATCCATTGGATATTTGCCGCGCCCGCTTGCAGGCCCATCCATTCCGTGAGAAAACTGACCGGATGATAAAAGTTGGTCTTTTCTTCAGGAGTGGGATCGGTAATCATCCGAATGCCCTTCCGCTCGAACAAGGCTCCCAATTCGTTAAGCCGCTTCTTGTCAAGTCGGTTGCTGATGACTGCCGCGACGATGATCGAGATTACGATGGGCACGGTGAATATGAGTAGCATCCAGGCTCCCAAACTCTCGGATGCTATTTGGGAAGCTATGGTTAGCGAAAGGGCAAGACCACCGATGATGATTAAAAACCAAAGAAGTCCGTGGCGACTAGCCTTCTTGTAAGCCGCTGGCATGCGCAGGACGTTACCTGATGCCAACTCCAAACTTGCTGGCGTGAGCCGCTACTTAATTCCGGGCACCTTGCTTGGTCTTCGGTAGTAGAAGAGCGACGGCAGATGCTCGTTCACATTGCCAATGTACAGGTTTTCCTTTTTGCCTGAAGCAAGCGTGAAGGTCAGCTCCTCTAGCGGATATACCGGAATTGGCACACCATCGACCATTCTTTCACCGCGAACACCCTCGGGCTTAGCTTCGAAGCGGGTCATGCTCAATTCCGAACGCGCGTGATCTAGGTTTAGAAACCATTTCGACCGGAGCAAGTCCAGGCTCATGTTCCGCCCAGAAGGCTCCCAAGCGTGAAAGAGGCAAAAGTCCATCTTCTCGTCGCCAACAGGCTGGTCCTTCGCGAAACTTACAGCGAAGACTCGTCCACTGTTTGACACGCGCAATCCTTCAATTTTGGCGGGGGCGGGCATATCGAAGAGTTGAACCGTCTTGATTCCTTCAACAGGATCATCCACATATCCGACAAGCGTGACCTGAGTAATCGCCTTGCCCTTCTCTTCATAAGTCTTGGCCGTCGCCCGAAACTTCCCATCTTGGGATGAAGCTTCTTGGGTGGATACGAGTTTTGCCGTCGGAAATGTTGTCTGCGCGACCTCGGGACGCGAATCCAGGTTGAAGGATGCGCGGGCATCCAACTGATAGGCTTCGCCGTCTTGGGTGAGCTTGATTAAGAACTTCCTTCCGCTACGATCTCCGAACTTGATCGTCTCGACTCCCGTCGGAGTGAGGTACCGGTTGGAATCGACGGGAATTTCCAATCCACCGTTGCTCCACAGTACATCCCCATACAGGATCGCCCTCTTTGCTTGGTCCCCATTTTGGAACCCCCCGAGCTTTAGTAGGTCTACGGTTGCCACGGTCGTCCCGTCGTATTGGAGGACTTCCATCGTGGCCTCGCTCGGTTCTCCAAACTCCTTGAAGGTGAACCAAAGGAACTTGCCCGAGGGTGTTTTGGTGACCCGTGCCGGCGCTTGACCAATCATTTCATCTGACACATCCGCCAACGGAATCTGGGACTGAGATCGCGTCTGTCGGATATAGACTGGGGATCCGTTCGGCGATAGCTTCCACACTCCAAATGGAGTCTCTGCAATAGGTGTGAATGCGATGTCCGTTGGGTTCTGGGGTTTCTCAAGGGCTTTGGTGAGGTGGTCCACCTCCCCCACATCCAGTTTCCTGGACAGAGTGACCTCGCGGTCGACCGTTGGAATGATCGTGAAGCGGTATTCCGATCCATCCTTGTCGGTCATCCGCAATTGCTCAGCGCCGCTTGGCAGGGAGACAGCTTGAACGTTGGTTGTTCGATCCCGGCCAGGCGGGTACCAAGTCCCTTTTAGGTCGGCGTAAGCGTCCCGCGCCCAAAGATGACCCGAGCCGCCCGGACCGGCCATCGCTTCGGTTTGAACCCAGACAATGCCGCTTGGCGATATCCAGTGTCGGCTGTATTTGTCCGGAAGGGTTAACCGCCAGCGCTCCCGCTTCTTGCCGTCTGGTCTGAGCTCGTAGTAGGTGTAAACCGTTTCCGAATAGGGCCGAATCGCTCCAAACTTGGTTTCGGACTTTGCCACCAATTCGAACGAGATTTTTGGCGTGGAGAAGGCCGCTCGTTGCCCCCACAAAACCATGCCGGCCAAAAGAGACACGATGGTCAGAACAATTTTCATGACAACTATGTGTCAAGACGTCGGAACTTGGTTCAGGTTTTGCCGGACTTTCACCTGACTAAATGGACAACGGCTCTAGTGAAAATCCGGCTTTTCCTTTAACTCATATGCGCGATGATGTTGTCGCCGAATTCGGAGCATCTGACCTCCGTTGCGCCTTCCATTAATCGTGCGAAGTCATAGGTTACGCGCTTGGATGCAATCGCGCCTTCCACACCCTTGATGATGAGGTCGGCAACTTCGGTCCAGCCCATGTAGCGGAACATCATTTCACCGCTCAAGATGACGGAGCAAGGGTTAACCTTATCCAATCCGGCATACTTGGGCGCGGTGCCGTGCGTTGCCTCGAAGATGGCGTGTCCGGAAATGGTGTTAATGTTTCCACCAGGAGCGATACCGATGCCTCCTACTTGCGCCGCAAGCGCGTCGCTCAGATAGTCCCCGTTAAGGTTGAGAGTGGCGATAACGTCAAAGTCTTCGGGCCGAGTCAACACCTGTTGAAGGGTGATATCGGCGATGGCGTCTTTGATGACAATGCCTGCGCCAGGTTTCCCTTCAGGGATGCGGCACCACGGCCCACCGTCGATTTCTTCTGCACCGAACACATTCTTCGCGAGCATGTAGCCCCAATCTCGGAAGGAGCCCTCGGTGAACTTCATGATGTTCCCTTTGTGCACGAGGGTGACACTCTTTCGGTTGTTTTGGATGGCGTAGTTGATTGCTCCGTAAATAAGGCGTTGGGAGCCCAGCTTTGAGACTGGCTTTAGGCCAACTCCAACCTCGACCGGATTATCCGCCTCACTTTGATGCTCCATCCCCACGGACTTCGCAAATTCCGCGTTCTTGGAGGCAGTCCCAAAGCGAATCTTGTCGAACATCTTGGGAAAGTTTTCTTGAATGAATCCGAGGATTTGAGTGGCTTCGTCCGATCCGGCGGCAAACTCGATGCCCGCATAGATGTCCTCGGTGTTCTCGCGGAAGATCACCATATCCACCTTCTCCGGTGTACGAACTGGAGAAGGAACTCCGGTGAACCATCGTACCGGCCGAAGGCAGATGTACAGGTCGAGGATTTGACGCAAAGCGACATTTAGGGAACGAATGCCGCCGCCTACCGGCGTTGTGAGCGGGCCCTTAATCCCGACGAGGTACTGCTTAAAATCTTCAAGCGTTTGATCCGGGAGCCAACTGCCGGTTTCGTTGAAAGCTTTCTCCCCGGCCAGGGTCTCTTTCCAGGCCACTTTCTTCTGACCGCCAAACGCCTTCTCAACTGCTGCATCAAATACACGAACGCTCGCTGCCCAAATATCGGGCCCCGTTCCGTCGCCTTCGATGTACGGAATGATGGGGTCGTTGGGCACGTTCAGGCCCTGAGGAGTTTGGGTAATCGGGGTCGCCATATCGGGGGTGAGATTACCTTTCGTAGGGGGGCTTGTTCGCTACCCTCGGCTGTATACTAGGTTAGATACAACACAACACTTCCCTCATAGTAACCATCGCGGCGGGCTTGGGGCTCGCCTTTCTGTTTGCGTTAGTCGCGAACCGATTTAAGTTGCCGCCTTTGTTGGGCTACCTTGTCGCCGGAATGGCAATCGGCCCGTTTACACCGGGACTTGTTGCTGACTCTGATCTTGCCTCCCAACTCTCAGAAATCGGCGTTTCGCTGCTGATGTTCGGAGTCGGCCTCCATTTTTCAATCAAAGACCTTTGGTCGGTGAGAAAAGTCGCCGTACCGGGCGCAGTCGTGCAAATTGCCACAGCAACTATTCTCGGCATGCTGCTCGCGCGTACTTGGGGCTGGACGTGGGGAGCCGGCCTGGTTTTCGGGCTTTGCTTGTCGGTAGCGAGCACCGTTGTGCTGCTCCGTGCGGTCACCGAGCGTGGCCAACTTGAGACGGCAAATGGGCGGATCGCGGTTGGTTGGCTGATCGTAGAGGATCTCGCAACGGTGGTCGCTCTTGTCGCGCTACCTGCATTGACGGTTCCGCTGGGGGGTAAGCCGGTCGCCGGTGCCGAGGACGGTAATTTCTACCTCACACTGGTTTGGACACTCACTAAGGTGACGGCATTTGTTGCCGCCATGTTGGTGATCGGCTAAAAGGTCGTGCCACGTCTCCTTGGCCGAGTCGCGCGTACAGGTTCCCGAGAACTTTTCACGCTCGGAGTCTCTGCCGTGGCCCTGGGAATAGCGTTTGGAGCCGCGGAGTTGTTTGGGGTCTCACCGGCGCTCGGTGCCTTTTTTGCCGCAGTTGTCATCAGCGAATCGGATCTATCGCACCAGGCAGGTGCTGAGATTCTGCCGCTTCAAGAAGTCTTTACAGTTTTATTCTTTGTTTCCGTGGGGATGATGTTCGACCCGCGGATTCTGCTCACTCAGCCTTTGCAGATTCTAGGCGTGCTGGCGATCGTCCTCATTGGTAAATCCATTGCCGCGGCGCTGATCGTTCTGCTCTTCCGCTTCCCGCTGGCGACCGCTCTCTTTATCGCGGCCAGCCTCGCTCAAATCGGGGAGTTTTCCTTTATCTTGATAACTCTCGGAATTCGCCTCGGTCTTGTGCCGGCATCGGCGCTTAGCATTCTGCTTGCGGTTGCCATAATTTCCATCGCATTGAATCCGGCCATCTTCGCCTCATTAGCTTGGTGGGATAAGTTTCTCCATAGGCGCCCTAAGCTCAAAACCTTCTTCGAAAAGCGGGTCCGCAGTTACGAGATTCACTTGGAAGGTCACGAGCAGCACATGCGAGATCATGTGGTGATGATTGGTTACGGCAGGGTCGGCGCAACGATCGGTCGTGCCCTTAGCATGAAGCAAATCCCGTACGTGGTTGTCGATCTCGACCGAACCATCATCGAAGACTTGAAGAGCCAAGGCATTTCCACAGTTTTCGGGGATGCCACACGCCCGGGAATTCTCCGACATTCTGGACTGCGAACGGCGCGCTTGCTCATTGTCGCGACTCCAGCGAAGTCGTCGATCCGAGAGATCGTGGGCATTGCTCGGAAGTTGAATCCTGACATCGAAGTCTGTGTCCGCACGCACAGTGCAACAGACTCGGTTTACTTTGAGGAAATGGGAATGCAGCGCGTCGTGATGGGAGAATTGGAGTTGGCGCTCGAGATGGCCGACTTTGCGTTGAAGTCCTACATCGTCCCGCGAGACGAGACAGACGGAATCATCAGCGAGCTTCGAGACGCGGGTGCCAAAGCTCTAACCAGGTCATCCGCCGAGCAACGCTAAGGAACCCTCCAATGTCAACAACTGGTACCGCAGAAGCCTGGAAGCGCATGGTGCTGCGGTCTATGCCTCCTCCAGCTTGGCTGGACCAGGATGCACCCCATGCGGATGTCGTTCTCAGCACCCGTTCGCGATACCTTCGCAATCTTCAGGGGCACAAGTTTCCCCACGCGGCAGATGCCGAAGAGCTTCAGGCAATTCTGAAGAAAGTTCTGGGATCACTTAAAGACAGTCGCGTGGAGTTCGGCGTTCATCGACACATTTCCAACGCCGAGCGCGAGTATTTGGTGGGTTGCCGATTGGCATCGCCAGACTTCAAGTGGAGTGAGCCGGGTCGTGCTTTGCTTTTGGATGAGGATCGAAGGCTGAGCGTGATGGTAAATGAAGAGGACCATCTTCGAATCCAAGGTCTGACGGCCGGATGGTCGGCAGGTACGGCCCAGGCAATCGCTCATGCAGGCCTCAATCAGTTGGGGAGGTCACTTGACTATGCCTGGTCGCCATCCTTTGGGTACTTGGCAGCCTCTCCCTATAACGCTGGAAAGGGTCACCGGCTGTCCGCCATGTTTCACCTCATCGGTTTGGCCCACAGCAAACGATTGCCCGCCGTTCTTAAGGCTTTGGCTTCGCAGGGAATCGTCGCTCGGGGGCTCTTTGGCGAAAGCAGCCGAGCGGTTGGGGCGTTTGTCCAGGTCAGCATCGTCAGCGGCAGCCTGTCCGAATTTGTCGGCGCAACAGAATATCTGATCCGAGAGGAACGCGAAGCGCGGTCTTCGATTCCACGACCCCTCTTGATTCAGCGGGTTATGCAGGTAAGAGATTTCGCCTTAAGCTCCCGAAAAATGTCCCTGGCGGATTCCATGCGAGTATTCGCTTTTGCCCGATGGGCAGCATACGCTGGGATCGAAGGATTTGATTTTGGCCCACGAGAGGTCGACGCGCAGCTTACACACTTGGAGTTGCACGCCTCCGGAGTCGAGGAAAAAGCTGCCCGCCTGCGATCCGAATACGTTCGATCCGTATTGGAATCCAGTGACTGAGTCCGAAGATTTCCAGACTGGACGGCCCCTCACATTGTCATACAATCAAGCGGATGAAGGTTGTCGGCAGCGCAATGATGTTTATGGGCGGGATGGGCTTCTTACTTGGCGTGCTCTTCATCCTCCTCAGCTTGAAGAACGTAAACGACCTCGGAATCTGGATGGCAGCCGGAATTTTGATTGGTGGAGCAGGCGGAGTGATGGCGCTGATTGGCTGGGCAATCTCATATTCCGAAAGCAGAACGCAGACTGACCAAGACGCATCCCCGTAG
>JAFAFM010000234.1 GCA_023423495.1 Armatimonadota bacterium | reverse complement strand
GTGCCTATCTGAAGTCCATCGAGCATCTGAATGTGTCGGTGACCGATGCTTTCCTTCGGGATGACCAGACTCAAATTGAACTGACCCGACGAGCTACGATGTCCGATACAGAGCAATCCTATCCGTTCACCAACGGAATGACGCTCGATCAAGACGGCATTTATAAACTCACCATCAACGCAATCGATGCGGCGGGCAACTCAAGCTCGCAGGAGCTTGAATTCACGGTTCTCAACTCTCTGCCTAAGATCACCGTCAACAGTCCGGCCGCTGGTTGGCACAACGTCGACCAACTCCTGGATTACAACGCCAAGAACGCGGTTATGGCAACCATTGGATTCGTGTTGCAGCAGATTACAAATCTGCCGGGCGCGCCTCTGGCCACGCTAAGCGGCTCCATCATTGCAATGGAAGGTCGCTATGAACTCAACCTGACGGCGGAGGATCAAGCAGGCAATTCGTCGAGCCTTACCCACACATTCGAGATCGACAAAACAGCGCCCGTCGCCAATGCGATGGCTACTGGAGTTCAGGGTATCGCCCCTTGGTATGTCGATCCTAACGGAGTCGACTTGAATATCGGCGCGACAGACCCCGAGTTGAAGGAGGGCGTCGCCGGCTCCGGAGTGAAGGAGATTCACTGGTATGCGACCGGAGCGGGTCAAACCGCTTCGGCAGCCTCGCCCAACGTAATCGCGGGAGGTGCGGCGCACACAACAGTTACCGCAAATGGCACCACGACTATCCACTTCTGGGCCGTGGACGAAGCTGGCAATGCCAGCAGCGAGCAATCCATCGAAGTTAAGCTCGACAACGTCGCTCCCGAGATCGGCTCGCTAAGCAACATCGGCCCGGTGGATGCGACCAGCCGAGATGGGGCGACGGTCGCCTATTCGGCCGCAACTGCCACGGACAACTTGAACCAACCCGTCACCATTAGTTACAGCAAGGAATCCGGTGACCAATACGCGATCGGAAACACGGTCGTGACGGTAACCGCGACGGACGAAGCCGGGAACCAGGAAGTGGACACCTTCACGGTGACCGTCAAGCGACCCGTGCCCACTATCACCTCGATTACGTCGAGCGTCACAACCTATGCTCCCGGAGTTAACACCATCATCACGGTCCATGGTTCTGGAATCTTCGATGATTCGAAGATCAAATTCGGCGGGGTTGAGTATGTGGTCGATCCTTCGAGCACCTTCGGCACGGCGACCATCACAGCCCCCCTGGGAGATGCAGGCGAGAAGTCGGTCAAGCTGATTACTCCGGCGAGCTTGTTGGGCAACGACGGAGGCGGGAGTGATACGGTCACTTTCGAAGTTGCCAAAG
This sequence comes from Armatimonadota bacterium, assembly GCA_023423495.1. Lineage (GTDB taxonomy): Bacteria > Armatimonadota > Fimbriimonadia > Fimbriimonadales > Fimbriimonadaceae > 55-13. The sequence goes on along the minus strand of JAFAFM010000234.1, from coordinate 7,462 downwards.
CAGCCGCGACCATGACTTTGGGAACGCTTGGCTTCACCTACGATGGCTCGCCAAAGCCGGTCATGGTCACGACCGACCCGGCAACGCTCACCGGCGTTTCCATCACCTACGATGGTTCGAATACGGCACCGACCAATGCAGGATCGTACGCGGTCGTCGTCCACTTGGACAACATCAACTACGAAGCCGAGGAAGTCACCGGAACTTTGGAAATTGCGAAAGCAGAGCCGACCGTGAATGCAGTCGGAGGAACATTCACCTACGACGGTAATGCTAAGGTAGGCTCAGGTTCTGCGAAGGGCGTGAACAGTGAGGATCTTTCACCAGCGGTCACCCTCAGCTACAGTTCGGGTCAGGCCCCAGTCGATGCAGGCTCTTACACCGTGACGGCACAGTTCGCCGGCAACGAGAATTACCTACCGGGTACCTCGGAACCAGCGACCATCACGATTGAGAAGGCGCAAGCTACGCTGACGCTTGAGAACCTGACGCACACCTACAACGGCACGCCGCAAGCGGCATCTGTATCTACATCGCCAACTGGGCTGACAGGCGTGAGCATCAAGTACAACGGAAGTTCCACCGTGCCGACCAATGCGGGAACCTACACGGTGGATGCGACTCTGGACAATCCCAACTATTGGGCAAATCCGGTTAGCGGCTCCATGTCTATCGCCAAGGCGAACGCGACGGTGCTGCTCAGCAACCTCACGCACGTCTACGACGGCTCGGCCAAAGCCGCAACCGCGACAACCGTTCCGGAGGGATTGGTGGTCAACCTGCAATACGATCCGGCCAGTCCGACGAATGCAGGAGTCTACGCGGTCAAGGCAACCGTCGACGACCAAAATTACCAAGGAGAAGCCATCGCGAATCTCACGATTGCCAAGGCTCCCCAAACGATCACATTCCCTGCTCCCACGAGCGATGTAGAGATTGGATTAACGGCCAACATCTCCGCAACGGGCGGCGCATCAGGTAACCCGGTTACTTTTAGCTTGGCGGGACCTGGAACCCTTGATGGCAACACAGTTACCGTAACAGGGATTGGCGCCATCGTTATTACGGCAAATCAGGCAGGAAACGAGAACTACGAAGACGCAACTCCGGTCGTCCGCACGATCAACGGCATCTACAGCTGGTCTGGATTGCTCGCCCCGATCAACGTCTCCGGCAATTCCGTCTTCAAGCTTGGAAGCACCATTCCGGTGAAGTTCCGGCTTACGGGTGGCAGCGCAGGAGTTACCAACGGAGTCTTCCGATTGTACGGATCGAAGATCTCCAATGGAGTTGCCGGCCAAGAGCAGGAAGTCTCCTCGACCTCGAACGCGGACAGCGGCAACACGTTCCGATACAGCGATGGCCAATACATCTTCAATCTCTCGACGAAGTCGTTGAGCGAAGGAACTTGGCAGTTGCGAATCGACCTTGGTGACGGTGTCCTGAGAACCGTCAACATCGCGCTGAAGAAGTAGCGATGGCTTTAGGGCCCGCCCGAGATTTCGGGCGGGTACACTATCCTCTCGTCCGGACGTAGCTCAACGGATAGAGCATCAGTCTTCGGAACTGAGGGTTGGGGGTTCGAATCCCTTCGTCCGGGCCAAAAACTCCCCCGACTTCTTTAGAAGTAACAGCCTGAAGTTTTCTCTACAGGGGCGTATTCTGCGTCAAACGGCTTGGCGACTTCACCGGCTGCTTCACCGATTTCCTCGTTGATCTCCTTGAGCATTTCTCGGCTATATCCCGGCCACATCTTCACGATCTTGCCGCCCTTGGAAATCAGGACTGAGTACACGGATTGCTTGGCTTCGTACGCCTTGATAATCTTCAAATCCTTATCAGGGACCACAGGAAAGGCAACCCGATAGTCCGACATCCAGGCCCGCCCCTTTTGAGCATCGGTATTGATGACTCCTACAAAATCCGCCATTCCTGACCAGTGCTTAGAGAGCTTGTTAAACAGAGGTTGGGCATCCACCGAGCAAGGGCACGTATCCAAAATGAACAGCACCAGTTGAGGACGCTCCAAGTTGGTTCCAGCAATAGACCGTGGCTCACCACGCACATCATTCAACTGAAACGTCGGCCCGACTTTGCGGCTCATTTCCGCGGCATTCGCCATCATCTCCGGCGTGACCGGGTGTTGAGGCTGAGAAAAGTCCAGTTCAGTTTGGGGCGCGGCGGAGGGCTTCGCGCTGAGGTACATCGCCAAGCCGGACAATCCGAGAGCAACTCCAAGAGGAATTCCGATCCGAGAAGGTCGCATCGGCCCTCAGTCTACCGAAGACATCGTTGGGTCGGGCCCCAATAGGTCACAATGGGCCATGCGATCGGTCAGGATGCGGCTGCTTATCAGTCACCTGATCTTGGTTCTGGTCTTGGCCACCATTATTAGCGGCGCGGTCTCCAATTTTGCCGCTTTGGATAAGAGTATCGACCGGGTACTCGAGGGCAACTACAAGAGCATCGCCGCCGCCCGCCAAATGCAGGTAGGGATCATGGAAGACCTCACGGCCTTCGCGGAGCTTTCCGAGCGGCCACAAGAAGCGAGGCTTGGGTTTGCACGAGGTGAGCAGGTTTTCCGGCAGGGTTTGGTCACAGCGGAAAATGCTTTGAACGAGGAAGGCGAGCGTGAAGTGCTGGCTAACATTCGCCGACGTTTCCAAGACCGCGCCGCTCTGGTCAAAAAGGCCATTGAGTCGATTGCCGCTTCAGCAGAAATTGCTTCGGAGCATCGAAGCCTTGCCCGCCTTCTCGAATCGGATCTCGACGATCTCATCTCGATCAATCAGGCCGCTATGGAACGTGAGAGCCAGCGTGCGAAGACTGAAGTCCAAACGACCGCCGCTCGCAGCATTTTGATCACTGGTTTGGCGCTAGTCTTGGCCGCTTTCTTGACCGTTGCCTTGGCAAGAAGCTTCTTGAAGCCGCTTCAACAACTTACAGAAAGAGCGGAAGCCATCGGATCCGGCGACCTTGAGGGCGAGGTTGCAATCCGCACGAAAGACGAATTCGGCTCGTTGGCCAATGCTTTCAACCTCATGTCCCAGCGATTGTCCGAAAGCAAACAGTTGACGGGCGAGCGACTTGAACGTGCGCAACAGATGTCCGACCAAGCGCTCGAAAGCCTCTATGACCCGATAATTGTAAGCGACGCCAAGGGACTGATCGTCTACCTGAATACGGCTGCCGAAGCGCTTTTTGGCCCGAGTCCGGCCGTGCCCCGCACTCCCGTAATCAATCACATTGGCGATGAGCGGATCGTTGCCGCGATCGAACGATCGTTGCGTGATGAAGTGGTTGTGGCATCAGAAGAAGAAGGCAGCTTGGTGCCGTTGACGGTCGATTCCGTGGACCGCACTTACCGCATGCGGGTCACTCCAATGAAGAGTGATGCCGGGGTCATGCTGGGCACGGTAACAGTTCTTGAGGACATCACTCACCTAAAGGAGCTGGACCGACTTAAAAATGAATTTGTCGGGGTCGCTTCTCACGAACTTCGCACGCCGGTAACTTCCCTGCTCATGTCGTCTGAACTGTTGTTGGAGGGTGCGGCTGGACCTTTAAACGAAAAACAGATGGAGATCGTGAAGGTCCAGATCGACGATTTAGAGCGACTTCGAAAACTGATGCAAGAGCTCCTCGACATCACTCGCATGGAGGCCGGAACGCAACCCGTCGATATGGAATGGGTCGATGCGGGTGAAGTGGTTCGCGAGGCCGTACGGGCAGTATCGACGATCGCTGCCCAAAGCGGTTTGAGGCTGGATATGACCATCGACTCAAACCTGCAACAAATCTTCGTGGACGTTAGTCAGATCGAGAGGGTCTTGATAAACCTGTTAAACAACGCGATAAGGCATACGGCGCCGAGAGGCCTAGTAAGGGTCCGGGCTGAGCAATCGGAGAATCTAGTAACCTACACCGTCGAAGATAATGGCGAAGGGATTCCCCCCGACTATCTTTCCAAGATATTTGAGCGCTTTGTGCAAGTCCCTGGAGCGACCGGCGGAGGAGCAGGCCTCGGGCTTTCCATCGCAAATAACATTATTAAGGCGCACGGCGGAAAGATCTCGGTGAAAAGCGAATTGGGCAAAGGAAGCGCGTTCTCATTCACCATTCCAATTCCGAACCAACCCTCCGGAGAAGCCAATTGAGCAAAATCCTCATCATCGACGACGAGGCCAATCTGCGCACTATGATGCAGTTGACCCTCGAGCATTCAGGCTACAGCGTGGAAGTCGCAGAAGATGGCCCCTCCGGTTTGGAGAAGTACCGGAACGGCGACCACTATGATCTCGTTCTCCTAGACCAGAGAATGCCGGGCATGAATGGCATGGAAGTTCTCCAGGACATTCGCCGGGAGAACCCTGAAGCCAAGGTGATCATGACCACCGCCTACGGAACCTTGGATTTGGCTAATCGGGCGATCGCTACCGGTGCCATCGACTTTCTAAAGAAGCCATTCACGGCCGACTCCTTACGACTGGCCGTCAAGTCGGCCGTTGACTCGGTCGAGGAAGCGCGAGGTGCCAACGCCAACCAGTTTGTCCGCACAACGGTCAATGGGTTTCGCGTTGAATTGCTAACGGAGATCCATGATCGGCACTTCGGAGAAGTCGTCTGCACCTACAAGGTTCAAAATCCCGAGGGCGGCACCGCGACAGTGAAGGTGATCGTCCCCCAATATCTCATCGAATTGGTTAAAGCGCACTGCGACACGGAAACCGTCCCCTGCCAGAATCGCTTCTGGCAAGCATTGAGTGAAGAAGCGCTCGCCAGCTACCTATGGCAAGAATCTGCCTTCCCGCCCGATAACATGCTCAAAGTAAAGGAACTTTCGCCCGCGATCAAAAGGTGGGTCGATGCCGTAATGACGGTTGGCGCCGAGGACGCGAATGCCTGACGAGCAGAACGGCAAGGGCCGTCTCAAAATTTTTCTTAGCTTCGCCACTGGAGTCGGCAAGACCTTCAGGCTATTGGATGAAGCGCACCGCCGGGCTCGACGCGGGCAAGACGTGGTCATCGGCATGATCGACCCCCGTAAGCGCCAGTCGACGATCGAGCACATGCAGGGCTTTGAGGTTATGCCTCCCCAAAAGATCCAATACGGCGGGCGTGAGTACGAGACGCTGAATGTCGACGCGATCATCAAGCGGCACCCGGGCGTGGTGTTGATCGATGATCTCGAGAAGAAGAATCCGCCGGGCGCAGGGCACGAGTATAGATGGCAAGACGTGGAGCAGATCCTCGAGCACGGAATTTCAGTCCTGACGTCCATGAACGTCGCCCACCTGGAGAGCCTAAACGACACGATCGCCGACATCACCGGAATCCGGATCACCGACACTGTGCCGGATCAGTTGCTTCACAAGTCCGAAGAGATCGAGATCATCGACGCAACTCCGCGGGCGCTCATCAATCGCCTAGAGCGCGGCGACATCTTTCCTGCCGAAGAGATCGAGCGTCAGAAGAACACCTGGTTCAAAGAAGAAGTTCTCAGCGCCTTGCGAGAGATTGCAATGCGCGAAGCCGCCGGGCGAGTGGACGAGGAGGTTAACGAGTACCGCAAACGCAAACGGATCGAGAAGCTGTGGGCCACCAACGACCGCGTCCTCATCTGCATCTCGCCTTCCAAACCCTCGTTAAGGCTGATTCGCCGGGGCTGGCGAATGGCTCAAAAGATGAACGCGGATTCAGTCGCCCTCTACGTCGAGGAAAAGGAATCGACCGAGGAAGAAGAGCGAATCCTCAATGACGATTTTGCATTGGCCGAGAGGCTCGGGATCCGAGTAGAGCGCACCAAGGGTAAGCCCTTGGATGAGATCATCCGATACTGCAAAGAGCACAACGTTACGCAGCTGGTGGTTGGCCACTCCCAAAAGTCCAAGCTCGAGCAGATCACCAAGGGCACGCTCATTAACGACTTGGTGCGGGAACTGCGAACCGTCGATATCCTCGTCGTCGCGGCCGAATCGTCCAGCAGCTAGGCTGCTGAGCGAATTTCTTGGTACGGAATCGGCAAAACTGGCATTCGCGGCGGACCCATTTCCAAATCGTCGTCGATCAGCAAAGTCTTCGTAACGGCGGCTCGGTTTCGGAGCATGAAGTCAGAATCCGTAGAGTCCGGAATGCCAAAAGTTGGAGAGACCTGCAAGCCGTAACACCTAAACCAGTCAGCGTGGGTTTCTTGCTGACCAGACTCCGGCCACGACAAATGCACGTTCGGCATGTGCGTGAGAGCCGCGATGGAGTCTTGGGAAAACCGACTCTGCGGATCCACCACGATGATTGGCAGAAAAGCGTGTGCGCCAACCATCTGAACGTGGGCCAGCAACTCGGACTGACTGAAAGCTCCAAAGAAAGGTGGAATTAGAACGGCCGCTCTGGCTCCATGTCGGGCCGCGTGCTGTGCAAGATCCAAGCTTGCAGAGGTTGAAAGTGTCGAGACGTTCGCCACCACCGGCAGAGCATTATGGGATGCCCGGCACACCCATTCAAGCAGTTGTTTTCGCTCGTCTTGGGATAACGTTCCGAATTCGCCGGTTTCCGTCGCCAAGGCTAATCCCTCTACGGACCGGTCCAGATAAAACCGAACCAGTCTCGCAAGCCGGACTTCACTCAGCGTCGAGCCATCGTCCGTAAAGGGCGTCACCAAAGGTACAAACCGACCGGCAAGTTCCAACATCGCCAAAGTAATCTTGTGACGATTCCTCCTTCAACTGGAGGATTATTTGGATTTTCGAACGATTGTGATCCAAGCGTGCTTGTAGATGTTCTTCTGCCCGACGTGCGCGGTGAACCTCACGGGCACGGGCCCCTGGGCGTCGGCGGGGACTTTGACCGTTACTACTCGGCGCATGCCAGCCCGAGAGTTGTAGATTGTGAAGTCTAGGACGTCGCCCTTCACGATCTCCCAGCCTGATGGGAACGCCACGTCAACCTTGCCATCGACACGGTTCACCGAGTTCGACTTCACATAAAACGGAATCTTGATCTCTTGGACGCCTGCCTCAAGTTCGATCTTGTCCGTCGGGATATCGAAATCCACTAGCGGAGCTACGCGAATACTCGCTTGAATCAGCGCCGGTGCACCATCGGCGGTGAATAGGGTTGTGGAAACCAGGTGATAACCGGTCGGCGCTTCTGCACCGGTCTTGGCGTCGTAGTCCACAAAGGTTCTTCCCTTCTTGTCGAAGGTTGGGAACGGCTGTCCCAGAGACGAAGCATGATCAGCGAGATTGCCGATCGGCTTTATTTCGATTTTCTTCAAGTCCGGATCAGACTTACTGCTGAAGGAAAAGCGAACTTTGGTCGTACGCCCGGGCATGACCGTTCGACCAGGATCTTCCACTTTCCAATCCAAGCCCAAGGGCATGGCGCTTGCCCGCTCCGTCTTCAGCGTAATGAGCTTTCCAATCCGCGGGTAGAAGGGTTCGCTTGCTTGCGCGGATTGCGGGAC
>JAFAFM010000152.1 GCA_023423495.1 Armatimonadota bacterium | reverse complement strand
CAATGCTCTTTTCCCCGCCACCCAAACTGTCGACAATGTTGGTGACGAGCCTTCCACCTGCACCAATGGCGAGGCAGGCCAGGCATAAAAAGCCGTACAGGATCCACTTGACCCACTTCATTCGAATTGACTAACGATTATACGGGCTCATCCGTGCCCGACGGTAGGACCGGTTTTACCCTTTGGCCGTGGTGATAACGACTCCACCAGCCTGAGGAAGAACCTGTGCCCAATCTCCCGAACGCTTCAAAATCTGAGCCTGCCCCACCTTGCCTTTGCCAAGCGGAATCCAGATCGGCTTGCCTTTTAAATAGGCAGGAATTGCGAGAGTGATCTTGGGCATTTCCTGGGTGGCTTTCAGCAAAGCCTCCGGATAATCCTTTGCTTCTTGGGATCCCGTCAACAACATCGACCGAGTCACGACGTTCGGCGGAAAGATCGTATCGGCATAAAGTACCAGTCCGACGTATGCGTCCATGCCAGGCTTGCCCTTATCTGAAAGCTGGGCTACGCTGGGAGGCTCCGATGCGGCTCGAACAACCAAGGGATCGACGTGCACTTGTACCCAGTTTTCGAGTTGGGTTTTCGTGGCGCCCATCACATCGTCCGGCCCAATGAGGTTCTTCGCAAACTGGTCCCGAAGGATTCGCATGAACATCTTCTCACCGAGCGTGCCGTTTGCCCAATATTCCGGCGAAGTGTATCCGCCGATTGCAGGCAGGACGGCGTGGCCGTACTCGTGAGCCACTTCACGAGCCATCTCGATCGGCTTGGTGAAGCTCCGCACATCGTAAATGTAGATCGTGCTCACGGTGACGGTGCGGTTATCCGGCAGAACATCTTCTCCTTGGGTGTACTCACCACCGGCATCTCCACCGAAGCACACGTAGTAGTCGACAATCCCTTTATTCACCGACTCACGGTGGCCGATCCTATACCGGTTGAAAAGCACGTCCCACATTCGGATGGACTGCCTTGCAATTAGCACGCTGTAGTCGTAGTCCTGCTTCTTAACCTGGGAAAACACTCTAAATCGGATCCGTGCTTGCTGCTCACCGGTTTCAGGATCCTTGGGCGCTTCGGGGTCTGGCCCGAAGGAGCTCGCCACCCAGTCGAACTGCCACTTTTGGGGCGGATCGCCGAATAGCTTTGGGCTGAACTTTGGCGGATCCAAAGGCTTCTCTCCAATGTAAATCGACAAGCGCGGAGGCTTATTATTCGGTTCCTGAAGCTGCATCCAGCGGGCAGCGGGCTCTTGGCCGACGGCCATGACGGTTGCAGCAAGGAGAGTTAACATTTTCTTGTGTTTAGTGACCGATCAGTTCCAAATACTTTTCAGCGTCGATGGCCGCCATACAGCCCGACCCAGCCGCTGTAACCGCTTGCCGATAAACGCTGTCGGCAACGTCACCAGCCGCGAACACGCCTTCAATATTCGTTTTGGTACTTCCTGGCAGAGTGCGAATATAGCCAACATCATCCATGTCGATCATGTCCTTGACAAGCTCACTGTTGGGTTTGTGGCCAATGGCTACAAATACGCCATCTATCGGCAGTTCGCGACGCTCATCCGTCGCCAAGTTGTGAAGGCGGACGCCAGTAACCTTCTTAACTGGGTCCGTGTTGCCGAGGATTTCCTCGATAACGGTATTCCAGATGATCTCCACTTTGGGATTGGCCAAGACGCGGTCTTGCATGATCTTGCTCGCCCGAAACTCGTCTCGCCGGTGGACCACATACACACGACTGCAATGCCGCGTCAAGTAGTTCGCCTCTTCCATCGCAGTGTCACCACCCCCTACGACAATCACCTCTTTTCCGCGGAAGAAGAAGCCATCGCACGTGGCGCAGGCGCTCACGCCGAAGCCGCCGAAGAAAACTTCGCCGGGCAATCCAAGCCACTTGGCGCTTGCTCCAGTAGCAAGGATCAAGCTGTGGGTTTCGTGCATCTCTTCGCCGACGTACACCTTGAACGGCCGGCTGGTCAAATCTAGTCTCGTGACCTCCTTGTGCTCCACCCGCGCCCCGAAGCGTTCGGCTTGCTTCTTAAACAGCTCCATCATTTCCGGGCCCATGATGCCATCCGGGTAGCCAGGATAGTTCTCCACGTCCGTGGTAATCATGAGCTGGCCACCTGGCTGAAGTCCGGCAAAGACCAACGGAGTGAGGTCTGCGCGTGCGTTGTAAAGGGCCGCTGTATAGCCGGCCGGCCCCGAGCCGACGATGATCACATTTTCAGGCATTTTGGTTGCGTGCTAACAGCCAGAGGTTACCCCTCGCAGCGTCCGGTCCCAAGGATCGAAAATCCGAAAATTGAAGCTTCTAATCCGCTGATCGCAACGTCTGTAGTGCGAGTCGAAATGTCCGATCAGCAAACCCCCGAACCGGTCGACGTGTACGCCGTTATCATGACGATGGTGGACACCATGGCGGCAATCGCGTGGAGCAAGCTGGGCTTACAGCCTGATCTTTCGACCGGCAAGTTGGAAAAGGATATTGAGCAAGCGAAGGTTGCGATCGATCTGACCACTCATCTAGCAAGCTTCATCGAACCCAAGTTGGATGAAGAAGACAAGCGGCGGATGCACGGGCTGGTCCGAGACCTACGCATGAATTTTGTCGAGAAATCACGAGACTGAAATGGAAATTACGAAGGGAATCATTGGGTCGACGCCGGCTGTTCTTAACCGAGTGAAGATTGCCATTACGGACCGCAAGGAAGCCGCGGTAGCTGCCCGGGCCAAAGCCGAAGGACCGTCCGTATCCGAGCGCCAGCAAGAGCTGATTCACTTCTACACGGAATACGAAACGCTGGTCGAAACGATTTGCGACGCCGCCCAATACGGTCCGACACCCTTTCTGGAAAAATCATACGGACTGCAGCGTGAGTGGATGCTCGCCAACTATCCCAACATCCGACGATACGCGCTGGCATATCTGCGTTACGAAATCGAGGATGCAGGCGACCCGTTTGAAGCGCTCTTCCAACCCGAAAATCTTGCCAAGTTTTTGCAGTCGGATGACGGTAACATGATCTCGCGGATTATGCGCACGCGCGAGGCTCTGAACTTCTACGGAGACCACCTTCGCCAACTTGCCGCAGCCGCGTAAGGCATGCGACAGAATTTTAGAAACGCTGATTTTGGGGCGCTCGCCGCGCATTGGAACAGCTTTTATCCCGAGCAGTATCATATCGATGCTGAACTTCTGGAGTTAAACACGGTTCACTCGCCCGTTTTCGACTGGGGCATCTCCCAAATCGAAGTCGACGCCAACAGCGAGTGCCTCGGCTTTGTGGTTTTCAAGCGGTCCGCCGCAAGCCTTTTCAAAGGGCCGAGCATCGATCAAGCGCACCTGAGCGCCATCGCCTATTCCGATCCACGAGTTGCCGTGGACCTTGTCGCCGACGCCAAACGCGTCCTGCGAAATCGCGGTGTCAACCGAATCGTCTTCGGCGCAGATTCCAGACACTTTTGGCCCGGTTGCCCGATTGATTTCGGCGCCATGTGCGGCTTCCTCATGGTTGAGGGATTCGAGGATAAAGGCGAGATCTTCGACATGGAGCGGAATCTACAGGACTACCAAGGCACCGCCCCCGAGATACCCGGAATCACATACCGACCTCTAGCCTCCGATGATGATGTCGTTGCGCTAAGAATCTTTCTGGAAACGCAGTTTCCCGGTCGATGGCATCACGACGCCATGAACAAGATTCAGGAGGAGGGAGACCCGGGATGCATCTTTGCCGCATTCACCCCAAATAGCATCATTGGTTTTGCTCTGATCCAAAACTGGACTCACAAACTTCCGATCGGAGGCGCCGTGTGGAGGCAATCGCTCGGCGACCGCTGGACGTCGCTCGGACCAATCGGCATAGCGACGGAGCATCGTGGCACGGGTGTCGGAAAGTCCCTTTTGGATAAAGCCCTTTTACACCTAAAATCCCTTGGCGGGCAAAGGTGCATTATTGACTGGACCACCTTGGAAGATTTCTATGCCATGCATGGCTTCCAAATCACCCGTCGATACAAATCCTCCTCCCTCAAATTGGGCGATTGACCCAGCCGCCACAAGATGGCGACTCCATACTTGTAGTCAAGCATGGACCGCGCCGGCGAAATCAAACGCATTGTCATCATCGGAGGCGGCTTCGGGGGTGCTTATGCCGGACAGTACCTAGCGCGCCACGCTCCTAAAGATGTTCAAGTAACCCTCATCGACCGTCAAAACTTCCTCCTCTTCTATCCACTTCTGATCGAAGCCGGAGTGGGCCAATTGGAACCTCGGCACGTCACCGTTCCCATCCGAAAGTTCTTAGGCAAAAGGGTCGAATTCATCATGGCCAATGTGACGGACATCGACCTCGAGCAGAATCAAGTCTGGTTCAAGCCCGTCGGAATGGAAGAACCGGACAGCGCGAACTTCGACCACTTGATCCTCGCGCCTGGAAGCATCACCAAAATGCCGCAGATCCCTGGATTGAAGGACAACTCCTTCGAACTCAAATCCCTTCAGGACTCCATCGAATTCCGAGATCGGGGCATTCAACTCCTGGAACTTGCGAACTCCATTGATGACCCCGCCGAGCGCGCTGCCCTCCTAAGGTTTGTGATTGTCGGATCCAACTTCACCGGCATTGAATTGGCCGGTGAGTACCACGAGTTCCTCTCCGAGCAGTCCCGAAACTATCCGAACTTGTCAGAGGAGGACGTGGAGATGATTGTGGTGGAGTACGCCAACCGAATTCTCCCCGCCATCGACGCCGATCTGGCCCTGTTTGCAAGGAAGAACCTGGAGAGCCGAGGGCTGCGTATCCTCACCAAAACCTCACTGACCGAAGTCGGGCCGGACTATGCCGTGCTCACCAACGGCGAACGCATTCGCACTTATTCGACTGTCTGGTGTGCAGGCATTACGCCTTCTCCATTGCTTCAAGCGATCGACGGCTTGCCTCGTGACGAAAGGGGATACGTCTTGTGTGAGCCAAGCACCCAAGTGAAGGGGTTGAATTATGTTTGGGCGGTCGGAGATTCGGCCCTAGTGCCTGACCCTGATGGGAAACCCTATGCCGCGACCGCTCAGAATGCTTCCCGCATGGGTCCCGTGGCAGCCGCGAACGCTCTGCGCGTTATGCGCGCCGAAGACACCAAGCCATTTGTCTTCAACCCGGTTGGATCATTGGCCGCAATCGGTTGCCGCACCGCCGTCGCCCGCGTGTTTGGCATCAAAGTATCAGGATTTATCGCCTGGTGGCTCTTCCGAACCGTTTATCTCATGAAGATGCCGAGTTGGTCTCGACGCGTCCGTATTGTCATCGACTGGACGCTCAGCCTCTTCTTCAAGCAAGAGCCCGTTCAGCTCGGAGTTCGCAACAAGTAGCCTACTTGATGTCCCGCCAGTCATCCACCTGACGGTCCTTGCGGCTCCATTTGACAAACACGATGAAGCCGACGATCACAATTGCCAAGATGATCGGGACGATCCAGAACATGACGACCGCAATATCGTTTGTTGTCATCCTTCCACCCCGAGTTTAGTCAATTACGACGCTGCTCCGACGAACTCACCAATCAACTCCGCTTCCTGCTGGGCCGAGGGGCCGACTTTGAGCGGCGTCTCATCCGACTTGCGCCAGGCAATCGTGTCGCGAACGGTCTCGCCCAAAGGGGTAAAGCGAAGTCCAGCGTTCACCGCCTTTTCCACATCGATCCGGTAGATGCCTGGCTTCCCGTCTTCCATCGGAACCTGAGCGGGCAGGGACTCCACTCCATGCTCCTTCAGCCAATTCAACGGCGGGCGGACGATCTCGTAGCTGGAGTTGGCGGAAAGCGCCCCCTCGTCAAATATGTCGCCCCAAGTCATCGGGAATTGCGGGCCCGTGGCATTGAAGATCCCGGTCGACTGCATCTCCAAAAGGTGAAGACAGAAATTGGCCAGATCTCGGCCATCGATAAACTGGGCCGGTTCATCACGCTCACAGAGCGAAAGCATCTGTCCGCCTTTGGTCGCCCTTAAGAACCAATAGGTGTAGCGGTCGGTGTGGTCGTAAGGTCCGACAATCATGCCGGGCCGCACGATCAAAGCCTCCGGAAACGCGGTCAGAACCTCGTGCTCGCAGAGCACCTTCAGCCCACCGTAGGTTTCGGCATCAACGGTCTCCGTAGCAGGATCATTTACAGTTGCGAGCTCCGAATTCTCGTCGATGCCCGTTTGCTCGAAGTCGGCATATACGCTGATGGTGCTGATGAAAAGGTATTGACTCGTTCTTCCCTTCACCGCTTCGCAAGCCTGCCGCACGATCCTGGGCACATAGCCCGAGGTATCGATCACCCAATCCCAGGCGACATCCGTCCCAAGCGCATCCAAACCACCATCCCGATCTCCGAAGACGTGTTGGACGGAGGGGAAAAGGTCGGCACCGGTCTGCCCGCGATGGAACAGGGTGACTTCGTGCCCCCGCTCCAGGGCCTTTTCCACGATGTGCCGCCCAACGAACTTGGTCCCGCCGAGAATCAGGATCTTCATGCCGCTAGGTTACTCGGGTGGGAAGTGAGGCGTCGGAGATTGTTGACGAGAGCCTCCGGTTGCTGCGTGTCTTGTCTCTTTGGTCAGTGTTAAGCGATTCAACGTGAGCTAGAGTCGCCCAGAGCATCTACTCATTAGAGCGTTCCGTGCCGCACCCGTAGTTATGGCGTTACCAGTACTTTCTGCACGTGTCAAATATTTCTCGAAAAGGAGTTCACCGCCAGACAGAGCACTGTCATCACGATCAGGAAATCGCCACCTACAGCTTATGGATCAGGAAGGGAGACCAAGATAGTGAGCGAACGATTCAAAGTTAGCGCCGGAACGATTCGCAATGCATGCGCTCTCGACAAGATAATGGCCATGTTTGCGCCTAAAGACCTTGGGGGCGAGGACGAAGTGGCTCAATGCGCTTCGATGAGCGCTTTTTTACAAGGAGCGGCGCAGACCGCATGCATTTGGCCCTAGGGTGGTTAAAATGCAGAGGTCAGCCAGTTTCGGCCGGCGCATGTGATGAAAAAACAAAGTGCCGCGTTGAAATACTTTTTAGCATTGGTAATCGTCGGATTGGCGGTGCTCGTCAGACTGGCTTTAGATCCGGTGCTCGGGCGCGGTACACCCTTCATTACTCTATTCTTGGCCGTCCCTCTAGCAGCCTGGCTGTGCGGGATTGGTCCGGGCATTGTTAGCTTGATCTTGGCCGCAGTGGCGGCTGAATATTTTCTATTGGCGCCGAGAGGGAGCTTTGTGCTTCAATCCTCCGAGGACGTTCTTTCGCTGTCGGTATTCGTCGTGATGGCGTCGGGGTTGTTGGCGGTTGTACATTCGCTGCGGAAGGCCTGGGTATCGGCGGATGAGCGGCGAGAAGAGCTTCAAACAACTTTACGGAGCATCGGTGATGGTGTTATCACCACCGACCCTCAGGGATGCATTACGAGCCTAAACCCTGTCGCAGAAAAGTTGACCGGGTGGGAGGCTTCTGAAGCGGTTGGCAAGCCCCTTGAGGAAGTCTTCGTTATTGTGTCGGAGTTGACACGGGAACCAGTTGAGAATCCGGTAGAAAAGGCGCTTAGACTGGGACGAACTGTAGGATTGGCCAACCACACCCTCCTCATCTGTAAAGATGGGACCGAGCGGCCGATCGAGGACAGCGCGGCAATCATTCATTCCCCTGCTGAAGGCATCTTGGGGATCGTGCTGGTCTTTCGCGATGGCACGGCAAAACGGCATACCGAGCGCGATCTGGAGTTGAGAGCGAAAATGCTGGACAGCATTGGCCAAGCAGTGATCGTTACAGATTCCGAATCGAACGTGATCTATTGGAATCAGTTTGCAGAGTCTTTATACGGATGGTCCAAAGAGGAGGCCATAGGCAAAAATGCGCGAGACTTGGTGGTTAGCTCAACGCTCCACGAAAACGCGATAAAGGTCCATAACGAGATTTGGGGCGGCAATGCATGGAGTGGCGAATATGTTTTGCAGCGCAAAGATGGGACACAGTTTCCCGCGGTCGTGAGCACGTCACCTGTTTATGGCGACAACGGGATTCAGGTGGCCGCGATTGGCGTTTCATTCAGCATCGAAGATAGAAAGGCGAATGAAACAATCTTAAGACGGCAAGCTGCAATCTTCGAACACCAGCACGACGCGATCGTAATGCTGAACAGCGAGAATCTGATTACTGACCTTAATCCAGCTGCCGTGAAGATGTTGGGCTATACAAAAGAAGAACTTATTGGTAAGCCGATTTCTATTGCCCACCGTGCGGAAGAAGCTGAGTTCATCCTCAAATCTGCCGAGGAAAGCATCGACGCAAAAGGGTATTGGGATGCCGAAGTGGTTTTTGTCCGCAAGGATGGCAGTCTGGGTACATGCCATTCGTTCGCAAAGCCAATCTACGATGACTTCTCTAACTTTGTCGGAACGATTAGCGTTAATCGAGACATTACGGAGCAAAAGGCTGCAGAGAGAGAGTTAACGGAAAGTCGCAAACATCTAGAAGACTTCTTTGAGAATGCTACCGTGGGATTGCATTGGGTTGGTGCAGACGGCACGATTTTACGAGTAAACCGAGCTGAACTGGAGCTTCTGGGATACACCCGGGAAGAGTATGTCGGCAGAAATGTCGCGGACTTCCACCTAGATAAAGAGAATATTGCGGAGATTCTAAGGCGTTTAAGGAATCGAGAGAACCTTGTTGAACATCCGGCAACTCTTGTATCAAAAAGCGGTGAAGCGAAACAAGTCTTAATTAGTTCAAACGTTTTGTGGGATGAAAACGGAAACTTTGTCCATACAAGGTGTTTCACCCGGGATATTACGAAAGAGTCAGCCGCCCGTGAAGCTTTGTCAAAGAGCGAAGAGAGATTGCGATTGGCTCTGGAAGCAGGAAAGATGGGCGTGTGGGACTGGGACATTCAGAACAACACCCTAGACTGGACTGAAAGCTTGGAACCACTTCATGGCATGACTCCCGGAGAGTTCGACGGCACATTCGAGAGCTTCATGAAGGTCATTAATGAGGATGACCGGCCGAAGGTTGTCGAATCCATTCAGAACGCTGTGAAAACTAAGTCCGATTTTTCGACCGAGTTCCGTGTAACGCTGCCTAACGGGGCGACGCGTTGGATTCAGGGCGTCGGAGAAGTTCACCTGGATTCCAACGGCGATCCCAAACGGATGGTGGGTATTGGAGCGGACGTCTCCGAACGGAAAAGGACGGAGGAGATAGCGAAATTCCTGGCGGAGGCTAGCATTGTTCTTTCTGTTCTGGTGAACGTCGACGAGACCTTGAAGAAGCTAGCTAGTCTTGCCGTCCCGCACTTTGCAGATTGGGTTGCGATCGACATGCTAGCGGAGGACGAGAGTCTCAGGCGTGTAGCGGTGGCACACGTAGACCCGAATAAGGTGTCCTTGGCTAACGAACTTTACGAGCGGTATGGTGCGGCAGAGGACAAATCTTCAGGAGCTTGGAAAGTTATCCAATCCGGTCAGCCCGAGTTAGTGCAAGAGATCACCGAAGAAATGCTGATGGATGCCAAGATTGACCAAGACCTCTTACAAGTTATAAGAGAATTGGGTCTGAAATCATATATCGGAGTGCCGATTAAGCAACGGGGCAACGCGATTGGCGTTATGACATTTATTTCGGCTGAGTCTGACCACCTATATGACGAAGTCGATCTATCGGTCGCGGTTGATTTGGGCAACCGTGCCTCGATTGCTTTGGAGAATGCAAAGCTTTATCAAGAGCTGACGGAGGCTGATGTGCGAAAGGACGCATTTCTTGCGACGTTGGCTCACGAGCTCCGCAATCCTCTTGCACCCCTGACCAACTCCCTTGAATTGTT
>JAFAFM010000128.1 GCA_023423495.1 Armatimonadota bacterium | reverse complement strand
GCCTAATGCCGATAGCTATATCCCGGAGATGCGGTTCTCCCGTGAAGGCGCTCGGAAGATGGAGCAATGGACCCGCCGAAACCAACGCGGCCAGCCTCAACTTGCGGCGGTATTGGATGACCTCGTTATCAGCATCGCGCCCCTGAAAGAGGGCACTGTCATTCGGGACAACGCAGTCATAGAGGGCACGTTCGATAAGGCATACGTTCTTCAGTTGAAGGAACTGTTGAACTCCGGTTCTTTGCCAGTCAGCTTGGAACTCACCAGCTCTCAGAAAGTCGACCCGACAATCGGAAAGCAAGCGCTCGACAAGATCATCGTTGCGGGCATTGCTTCGTTTGCTCTCATCGCGATCTTTCTGATTGTCTACTATGCGTTCCCCGGCTTTGTGGCGTTGATCGCGCTCGGCCTTTATGTCCTGTTCACCCTGACGGTGATGAAATGGATCAACGCGACGTTCAGCCTCGCCGCGATCGCTGGTTTCATCCTGTCCGTGGGTATGGCGGTGGACGCTAACATTTTGGTATTTGAACGTTTCAAGGAGGAGATGAAGAATGGCCGGTCGTTAATGACCGCCATCGAGCTGGGCTTCAAGCGTGCGCTGCCGGCGATCTTTGACTCCAATGCCTGTACGATCCTTACCTCGATTGTTTTGGCAAACCTCGGAACCGGACCGGTTAAAGGCTTTGCATCCACCCTTATCATCGGTGTTGCCATTTCGATGTTCACCGCGGTGGTTGTGACTCGATCCTTGCTGATCTTCCTTGTTGGGTCGGGCATCGGCAACAATCCGAAGTTTTACGCTCTCGAGCGAAACTGGTTTGGTAAGAAGTTTGAAGATAATCCCGAGGAGAACACTCTTCACATTGTCGACACCAGCAAGAAATGGTTCACCATTTCCGTCATCTCGATCCTGGTGTTCCTGCCCTTCTGGTTCATTGGTGGGTTGAAGCCAAGCGTTGAATTCCGCGGAGGTTATGAGGTCGAACTTCGTGCTCCCAACCAGACTATCGGAGAAATCCAGGCCAAGCTGCACCAAGCCCAGATCGATGGCGCGAACGTGAAGTTTGCTGGTGAAGGCGCCACCCGAGCCGCGATTGTCACCGTTCCCCTTGAAGTCGGAAAATCGGACCCCAATGCCGCCGAAGAGGTTGCCACCAAAGTTGCTACCGCCACCGGTCTGGAGCGCCCAGAAACGGGTGGGTCCGCTTATGTGGGGCCATCCGTTCAGCAAGAGACTGTTCAGAATGCAATTTTGGGCGTAGTCATTTCCGCCGCCTTGATCGTTTTGTGGCTAGCCTTCCGATTTGGTGTGGCGCTTGGCAACTTTGTCATTGGCCTTCGCTTCGGAATGTCCGCAATTCTCGCGCTGATTCACGACGTTGCCGTCGTGTTGGGTGTGACTGCGGTTGTCGGATACTTCTTCGGCTGGGAAGTCAGCTCGCTGTTCCTAACGTCCATGCTCACCGTCATAGGCTTCTCGGTGCACGATACGATCGTTATCTTCGACCGAATCCGCGAGAACCTTCGCAAGCCAAACAGCGGCGAAGACTTCGGGATGCTGATCAACCGATCGATCACTCAGTCGTTCTCGCGATCGATTAACACGTCGATGACGGTTATCGCGACACTCGGCATCATGATCGCCTTCGGGACGGCAACACCGGACTTAAAACTTTTCTGTGTGACTATGTTGGCTGGTATCTTGTCCGGCACTTACTCTTCGATCTATAACGCGTCCCCGATCCTTTATCTGTGGGATCGAGCCGTTGTCAAGCGAAAGGGGGAGTCTCACGGAGTTTTGGCCATCGCTCGCTCCGAGAATGCCCGGGCGAAAGTCGCGTCTACCGTTGCTGAGCCTGCGCGAGCAGAATCGAATACTGACACGACTGGACGATCCTACGGTCAGGTCCGACGGCGGGCCAGTTCGGTCAAGAACAGTCGCATCGAACTAGACGATTGATGATGAGGCGGGTCTTTCCCGCCTTTCAACCCGCAAACAGATTCATCGCCGCCCGCGACCCGGGCTGAATGCCAGCGTTGGTCATTGCCACAACGGCGGCATCCAAATTTGATTTCAACTCTCGCTCGGTTCGACTATCCAACATCTGATCCGAGTCTGTAAAAGCGACACCATTGAGGTTTGTCGCGAGGTAGCTGGCAGTTTTGAGGGCAGCATCCAACGAGTAACTGGCATTAGGTGAAAGCGGAAGGCTGAAACCAATAAGCACCGCCGGGTGGGTCACTCCCGATTGAACACTGGAAAGCCGGAAGCCATCTGCACCACCTGTCGGAGTTACTGTTACCAGCGGATGGCTAGATCCGACCGGCGTGATCTCGAAGAAGCCGGAAGCCTTCAAATCGTATCCAAGTTTGGCGAGGTGTATCCAGATTTCCTTTTCCGCAAAACCTCCCGCCTTCGGCACCAGCAGGATTTCAACTCCGATATCCAAATTTTCTTGAATGTCCTTGAGGGCAGCAACATATCGGTCGATGTCTTCCGGGGGAGGAAGAGGCATCGCTCGGCGCTGGATATGGGAGGCGAAGGATTCGGCAGTCTGAAAAAGATGTTTTGCGGCTTGAGTGGTTAGGATTCCGCGGTCGGATAGGAGGTCCCATGCAAGGACGAGGGAATCGTACGAGCCGTCTGTACGGGCCGTAAGCGGCTGCCAATCTCGGTCTGCTGCCGACATCGCAAACAGTTCTGGTTGACCCAAAGCTTGGAACCATTGGGCACTCAACAGGGCAGCAGCGGCTTGGGCTGGGACTGAACGCGGTCCGACAAGCTCGACGACGAATTGCGTTCTATGTTCTGGACCGGCTCGGCCAGTTGTCGCCGCAGGTGGCGAGGGTATGGCGACCGCCGGATCTTTGGATAGAGCACCACCAAAGACGCTCGTCAGATCCGACATGGGTTACTCGGCGTACTCCAGTTCCTGAAGCATGCGTGGATTCATTCGCCAATCTTCTCGCACACGAACCTGAAGCTCAAGAAAAACGCGTCGGCCAAGCAACTGCTCAATTTCCAACCGAGCTTCCGTTCCAATCTTTTTGATGAACTGACCCTGCTTGCCAATCAGGATAGCTCTCTGGCTTGCCTTCTCCACGTAAATGCTGGCTGAGATGCGGACCAACTCCTCGCCTTCCTCTTCCTCCCATCCATCCACCACGACCGCTACGGCATGAGGAACCTCTTGCTTCGTAGCAATCAGGATTTTCTCTCGCACAAACTCTGCCGCGATGAACCGGCTCGACTGATCCGTGTAGTCTTCGGGATCGAACTGCCGCTCGCCTTCCGGAAGCTTGGACACAATCATTTCGATGAGCTTGTCCACGTTCAGTCCTCGGCGGGCGACCGTCAGCATGTAGTCTTCGGTCTTGAAGAGCTCGGTATAGGCATCGACGTTCCGCTGGACAGAATCCGCCTTCAGCAGGTCCATCTTGTTGAGGCAGAGGATGACAGGGATGGGGACCAGCTTCGATGGGTCTTGCAGATCGTGAACTTCGAGCCCGGTGAGCAACTTGGCGATGTCTTTGTCACCGTCGTTCGGGTGATGACTCGAATCTGCCACGTAGACGATCACATCCACATCGTGGAGCGCCTTTCTCGCCTGCTCGACCATTGACCGCCCGAGTTTGGTATGCGGTTCGTGGATACCTGGAGTATCGATAAACGCGATCTGGTATTCCTCGCCCGTCGTAATGCCGACGACTCGCTGTCGAGTCGTGTGGGGTTTATTGATGGCGGAGGTAA
>JAFAFM010000127.1 GCA_023423495.1 Armatimonadota bacterium | reverse complement strand
TCCTTAGCCATGCTCCCATGCGAGCTCAATCTGCCTTGATGATGATGGATGCGTATCAGCCTGAGGGAATCACTATGCTGACGGTCGACTCGATCTTCATGATGCCCCACTTGGGTGTTTTGAGCGAGCATTTCTACGAAGCCGCCAAGCAGGTCTTCGAATACGACTGTATCGTGAAGTGCGGACACTGCATTTCTCCCGTCGGGACGGGCAAGGAAGGGGATGCCTGCGTGACGATCACCGGAGACGGCGTGGATCTCAAGGTCCCCTGTGGTCAGATCAAGATCATTCCATGCGGCCGTGGCGAGTTCAAGTCCTTGACCATCACACCGGAAAAGAACTTCGACGTGGGTGCAGGTAAGGGCAAGGCTGTTTCCGAGAAGCTGGAAGGCGGCACGGTCGGGATTATCGTGGATGCTCGGGGACGTCCATTTAGCCTGGATTTGAACTCTCCGGGCCGTGTGGAGAAGCTACGGTCCTATCTTCAAGCCATGAATCTGCCGCTTCCTTCGTAGTGGGCTCGGTTACTTCTTTCAAAAAGCTAACAGGTAATTCTGCCAGATAATCGAAAATCGGTCGTCGAAGGCCTATTTGTTGATAGTCTTGGTGTAATATTGATGACGGAGTGATCTGTTATCGCTTGACTGTCGTCAAGCAATGTATTGCAGAAGAGTTTGTGAGAGGCTATGAAATTTAAAATCGCGCTATCAGCTTTAGCACTGGTAATCCCCTTTGCGGCGAATGCGAATCTTGTTATTAACGGCGACTTTGAGGCCGGAAACACAGGATTCACTTCCGACTACATTTTGGTTGACCCGAACGGCACCAGTCCGTTCCCAACCCCTCCCGCTGTTCCTGCTTCGTCTGACGGAGCACCGGGCAGCGAGAATATGTACAACGAAGGAACGTACACGGTTACCAATGCCCAACCGGGTGCTTGGCATGCTTCGTGGAGAAACAATGTCGACCTTGCGGGCCACGGCTGGTACATGCTAATGAATGGCTCGATCGTTAACCCCAACACAACCCGCGTTTGGGAGCAGAATATCGCTGCCTTGGTTGTTGGAACCACGTATCGACTGCAGTTTGATATTGTCAACGTGTTTGGCGGAGGAGAGAACTCCACTATTAGATTCAGAATCGGGGCCAACGAAATTGCGAGTGTCGAGACTCCGAGTGGCGCTGCGCAGTGGCAGACAGTCTTTGCAGACTTTCTTTACACTGGTGGATCCTCGGACGCTACGATTTTGAATGCAGAGGTTGCCGAATTCGGCAACGATTTTGGAATCGACAACATCATTCTTGAAGTTGCTCCGGTACCCGAGCCATTCACGATGGTTCTCGGTGCAGCTGGTATCGGTGTCTTCCTCCGACGCCGGATGAAAGCCAAGAAGTCTTAAGAAAACTCTCATTGGACTCAAATGGGATCGGACTTTAAGAGTCCGATCCCATTTTGTTGTCTCAGTGCCCCTCGCGGAGATGCTGTCCTTCGTTTGGTTCTTGGCTCAACTCCGTACGGGCCAAGCCTTCCAGTCGAAGCTCTTCCAAGGCCGAATCGATCGCAGTGCTTTGGACTGGAACATCGGCCACAAGATGCGGTTGCGAATGCAACTTCTCCAACCGATCTGCGAGTTCCCTAAGCGCCCGGATCCGATCTTCACAATCACGGGAGGTAGATCCAACTGTTTCTGGAAACTTATGCATTGTCGCGGCGCTGTGCAGGATTTGAAAGATCGCTTCGTCTGCACCGGATCGGACAAGTTGACCCATCTTTGCAATTGAACTCCCCTGTCGACCCTCAAGTAGACCCTGCACTCGATTGTAGTGATGGCATGCCGTCTCCAAGAGCTCATACACCGGTCGAGCTAGCACATCCTTGGGCGTTTTTGGAATGAATCCCCAATGCTTGCCGAGTTGGTGAAGAAACGATTCTCCAACCAAAGGGTTTGTCTGAGTGCGAATTTGCACGCTTCCCCAAGTACCCCGATTCTGGTGCAAGCCGGAAGAAGTCTGCTTAATCAAGCCCAACAGAAAATGCCTGGCTTCAAGGCTTAACTGAGGCTCGTTCGGCGCCTGCTGGAATCGCTTCTTCATGAAGAATCCGATCGGGACATTTACGGCTCCAGCAATAAGCGGGCCCAGTGAACCTACAATCATGTCCTGGCCGCGTGTTATCAGGCCCGCGACAAGTAAACCTCCACCGACAGCCAGACATATTGCTCCAATGCCAATCTGCCAGGCGAAACCGGTCCGGCTATAAGAGCCTATCAGTAATTGGCTTGCACGGTTTTGAATGAACCGTTCGATCGACGAGATTTCTGCTGCCACGCAATTATTCTAAAGGTCATTCCAGTCGGACTCAGGAAAGTGGACCTAAATAACTATTCCATGACGACGCGAATGGCATCCACCACTTGGCCGACATCCGGCAGAGCCGCATATTCGTAGATCGGGTTGTAGCCGATGTGAACGTCTTCCCTTGCCACCAACTGTGGTGGGGAAAGGAATAGGTTCCAGCGCTCTGGAATCCGAGTCATCTCGGCGATAATCGTCTGGCCAAATCCACCGGTTCGGTTGTCTTCATGGACGACGACCAGCCGCCCGGTTTTCTCAACCGAGGCAGTGATGGTTTCGTAGTCGCAGGGGACGATCGAGCGAAGATCGATAATTTCCACCGAAGCCTCCGAGCTTAGCTTCTTGGCGGCTTCGTGAGCCAATTCCAAGGTATTGCCCCACGTCACCAAAGTCACATCGCTGCCTTCCTGAACGATTCGTGCCTTGCCAAATGGCACAGGCTCCACCGACTGCACGTCGACCTGCATGCGGAAAATGTGCTTCGGAATAAGAATGAAATGAGGGTCGTCACCTCTCATGGCCGTCCAAAACAGACCCGCGGCGTCTTCCGGGGTCGATGGGATTGCGACCTTCAGTCCGGGAGTGTGAGCAAGGTAGGCCTCATTAGCCTGACTGTGCCAGAGCGAACCACCGGGCAGGTAGGCACCGTAGGGTGCGTAAACAACGCACGGGCACTTCCACTCGCCGAACGAGCGCCAGCGCAATGTGCTCATGTTGCTCGTGATCTGGTTCCAACCGGGAGCCATGAAGTCGATGAACTGCAGTTCAAAGACTGGTTTCATTCCCCAGGATGCCATGCCGATCGCCGTTCCCATGATGGTTGCTTCGGCCAGAGGCGCGTTAAACACCTGCTTTGGAAAAGCATCGCTTAGACCCTTGGTCAGACCGAATACGCCACCCTTGGGATCTTCGATGTCCTCCCCGAAGAAGATGATGTTCGGGTCACTTTCCAAAGCCTTCTTAAAGACCTGGTTGATGGCGGCCACCATGGTTTGGCGACCCGGATGAATCGGGGGAGCCTCGGCCGGTTGGTCTTCTCCGAAATTGAAGTGAAGCACTTCGTTGGCTCGAGGATCTGCTTCCTTTTCGGCCCGGAGGTAATCCTCGTCCACCTGCTGATTCACCTCTTCCTGCAGCTTGGCAAACTGGTCAGCAGTCAGCTGCCCGGCAGCTATGAGCTCTTCCGAAAGAAGGCGAATTGGGTCACGCAGGGCCATCTCCTCGATGTCCTCTAGCTTCCGATAAACGCGGTGATCGTCGGAAGATGTATGCGAAGACAAACGGTCGAGGTCAGCCCAGATGAGCGTTGGACCCTCGCCGGCTCTTGCCTTGTCGGCGGCTTGCTGGCCCGCCTGATATACGGTTTCCGGATATCGCGCGTCGATCTTGACAATCGTTTCGGGGTTCAGTGTGCCGATATTGAACGGCAAGAAGCGATCGGTCGGGGTGGAGATTCCAAACTTGTTGTCCTCGACTACGAAGATTACGGGCAGCTTTTCTTGCTGAGCGAAAGCCAAAGCCTCATAAAATTCACCCTGCCGGCTCGCTGCATCTCCAACACTCGCAATCGCGAGGGAGTCCGAGCCATTCAACTTCATCGCCCAGGCAGCGCCGCAGGCCGGAATCAGTGAACCACCCGTCGGAGTGCAAACGCTGAACACGTTGTGCTCTCGGCTGCTGTAGTGGCCAGGCATCTGCCGACCACCCGAACTGCTGTCACGCTTGGCGAAGTAGGCAAGCGCCAAATCGTAATTGGTCAGTCCGCGCGCCAGCATGATCGCGCGATCCCGGTAGTACGGAAAAAGGTAGTCGTCCTTGCCTAATGTGTATGCGAAAGCGCCAAGGGCTTCGTGACCCATGCCGCTCACTTGGAACCAACCTTTGCTTTGCCTCAGCAAGATGCCTTCGCGGCGGTCACCCTCTCTACTTAGCATCATAAGTCGCAAGTAGTCGAGCTTGTTGAACTGTTTGCTGGCGGGAATCACAGACATAAAGATGGGGTACCTCGTTTCCTCGTTGAAACGGCGGCGGGTCACGCAGCCTAAGAACCAATTATACCGGCGGGAGTTGCAGGGGTCCTGTTACTTCAAAGTCTTACGGAAGGACCAAACCGTACATGAGACCAGCACCGTGCAAAGCACAATTGCAACCGCGAATCCTTGCCAGATTGCGGGTGAAGACCAAGACTCCAGCACCATCGCTCGCACACCTTCGATGATGTACGTAACTGGGTTGTACCGGGCAATAGCCTGGAAGAACGGCGGTAACAGGTTCATCGGTGCCTGAGAAGTTGTCAGATACAGGAAAGGAAAGACCAGAACAAATAGCGACTGTACCAAGCGCGCATTCTGGGTCCGAAGAGCGGCAATCATACCAACGCAACTCCATGCCATAGCAAACAAGATCAGCAAGGCGAAGATTGCGAGAATCCCCAAGACCCCTGTCCTAAATTGCACACCTACGACGAGGAGCAGAACGAGAACGATCATTCCCTGCATCACGGCTTGTACCGCCACTTCCGTCAGTCGGCCAAACACTATTGCCAAGCGATTGATCGGCATGATTAGAAGCTTTTTGAAGTAGCCGCTGGAAATGTCCAAAACAAGCTCGATGCCAGCATTGCCCGCGGAGAAGAAAACAGCCGTGAAAAGCGCAATCGGAGCGATGAAGTCCCGATAGGAAACACCTTCCGGAAATCCTTCGACCTTGGAGAACGACTGAAGTGACGCGGAGTTCACCACGAAAAAGAACAACGGAATGAACAGAGAAGGGATCAGCGCCATCAAGGGACGCCAAATCTGCTTGGTGCAGCGGATCGCCAGGTAGTACCAGTCCGAGAAGAAAGTGGACACTAGCGCCGCCTCGCAAAGGGATCAGCCGCGTTGGAGTTGACTTCCTCGTCGCCCAGATTGCTTCCCGTAGTTTTCAGGAAGACATCCTCCAAATTCTTAGCCTCATGCTTGGCTAAGAGCTCTGTTACAGTGCCCTCAGTAACGATCTGTCCCTTGTCCATGATCGCGAGTCGGTCGCACAAAGCCTCCGCTTCCTCCATGAAGTGCGTTGTTAGGAAGATAGTCATCCCGTTTCGGTTTAGCTCTCGAAGGTGATTCCAGATGAGTTGGCGAGCATGAGGGTCCAAGCCCTGGGTGGGTTCATCCAAAAAGAGAATCTTGGGCTCGTGGATCAGCGATAGGGCCAAATCAAAGCGACGGCGCATCCCTCCAGAATAGGTAACGGTGTAGCGATCGGCTACTTTCTCCAACTCGACCAACTTGAGAAGTTTCGCAATTTGCTCCTCGATCTTGGCGGAAGGCATATGATACAAGCGACCGTGCAACTGGAGCATCTCCCGCGCCGTGGCGGTCTCGTCCAAGCCAATCTCTTGCATGGCGAAGCCGATTCTCTTAAAGATTTCGATTGAATCTCGGTCCAAATCCAACCCGTCGATCGAAATGGAGCCGCTCGTCCGCCGAACGAGATTCACCAGCATATTGATAGTGGTGGTTTTTCCCGCGCCGTTCGGCCCCAAAAAGCCGAAGAACTCCCCGGGCTGCACTTCGAATGTGACACCGCGCACGGCTTCGACATTCCCCGGATACGTCTTGCGAAGGTCCTTGACCGCGATCATGCTCACGCTAGTGGCTCTCCTTAATCAATGTTCCGTCGACCGTTATCGCCAATCCATCCGAATCTTCTGCCGGGTCGCCGTGCGCATTTCTGGTCTTCTGTTTGGATTCATAGATGAGCGGGGTCTTGCCCTTGTCGGGGATGTCGTCCATATACTTACCCGAAGCGGCATCGTTCATCGCGTAGCCAAAAGCTCCTTGCTCCGAAGCTAAATCAGGACGGACGAGCTTCTTCTCCGCCTCACCCTTTGCCAAGACGTTGGACTTTATCCGGTTCTCGATCGCGTCCATCCAACCCTCGCTGGTTGGGAACTGCCCCTCGGACTCGTGGTAGAGCATCAAGCCCTGGTAGATCGCTTTGAGGTTCTGCTCGCGGCTGGCCGCATACTTTTGGCGTTCTGGCTCGCGTACCAGATCAGGACCGTACACATGCCAGAAATTCAGGGCAGTGGGTCCGTAGAAGAGCAGGACTCCCGCGATCGCAACCACGAAGACGCCCACGGCAATCAAGCATCCTTTCTTGCGTTTACTCATGCGGGCGGGCTCGCTCATAGAACTCATTATGATTATCTTGTCGGACGGCCACGGGTACCTTGTTCCTGAGCCAATGCATGCGATTCCGAAAGTCAGCCTCATCCAATCGCCGACCCCTCTCCATCGGCTTGAGCGCGTATCCGCAGATTTGGGCATCGAACTTTGGATCAAGCGCGACGACCTCACCGGCTTTGCGATGGGCGGCAACAAGGGTCGTAAACTTGAGTATCTCCTCGCGCAGGCCATTTTCGAGGGTGCCCAAGCTGTTGTCACGTGCGGCTCGCTCCAGTCCAATTTCATCCGGCACTTGGCGGCGGCATGCGCGGTCCACGGGTTGCAATGTGCAGCCGCGGTGATGGACACCCCGTACGAGCACACCCTGCCCTTCTTGGAAGGGTTGAAGCCAGAGAACGGCAATCTCGCGCTGAACAGTTGGCTGGGCGTCGACATCCACAAATATCCCGATGGGACTTGGGATGAGCTCTTTCAGTACAAGGAAGACGTAGCGGGCCAATACGAGCGAGACGGAACGAAGGTGTTTAGGATCCCGGTAGGGGGTTCATCCCCTCTCGGCGCCTACGCTTTCTTCTTGGCAGGTAAGGAACTGAGCGACCAAGCCGAGACATCATTCGATACGGTCATCACTGCCTCAAGCAGCGGGTCTACCCAGGTGGGGCTGACGTACCATTTTTCCGGGAGCGACACTCAAGTGTTGGGTATCGCGGCTGATCCAGAGCCCGAGTTAGCCTCGGACTTTGCCGAACTGGGTGTCGGTTTAGCGGCGTTGATTGGGGTGCCCGCGCTGCCTGTTGAAGCTTTCAACCTCAACTTCGATGGTGTTGGGCCAGGCTACGGCATCCCCAGCGAAGAAGGAAATGATGCGATCCGCTACCTGGCACAGAAGGAAGGAATCTTCTTGGATCCAATCTATTCGGGCAAGGCTTTTGGTGTATTGCTAAAGCTGGCAAGAGAAGGTGGCCTGACGGGCAGAACCTGCTTCTGGCATACCGGCGGAACTCCGGCGCTATTTGCAATGGCATAGCCGTAGCGATTTGAGTTTTGGGGTGTACTGACACCGTGGTGGGTTTAAAGTGAAGCAGCTTTTCACCAATTTCAAGTGGTGGCAAACAGGCGAGCCTCAGCAAATGCTGGTCGAGGGTGGAAAGGTGGTTAACCGCGTAACCAGTTCGCAGGCCATCATGCCGGAAAGGCACACTGTTGATCTCAAAGGGAGAACGATTTGTCCATCTTTCATCGACAATCACTGTCACATTCTCCCAACGGGATTGGATCTCCAGAAGCTCAATCTGTCAACCTGCCAATCCAACTCCGACGTTTTAGACGCTCTACGAAGTCGGATCAGCTCTGTGGAGCCGGGTAAGTGGCTTCACGCCGTCCACTACGATCAGACCAAGTTTGGAGGTGAATACCTTACAAGATCCGAGTTGGACACCCTATCGACTTCCACGCCAATTCTGCTTCGCCATGTAAACGGCCACGCGAGCGTGGCGAACTCATCTGCGCTTATGGCCAGCGAAATCAGCGAGGATCAGCCCGATCCAGAGGGAGGCAGTTTCCGCAGAGATGCCTCGGGCCGAATCGATGGAGTCCTTTTCGAGCGGGCTCACGAAGAAGTGACCCGGCGCGAGCCGATGCCTAACCTCGAGGAAATGGTTAGCGCGATCCTCCTGGCGGCCGAAAAAATGGCCGAATTTGGAATCTGCTCCGCGCACGACATGATGACCGGCCGGTTTGACCTCGAAATGGAACTTGAGGCATACCGAATTGCGGCCGATCGCGGCTGTCCGGTCTGGACCAGGCTGTATCTGCAGTGGGGCGAAATCTTCCGGAAGGATGGGCAGTTCAAGAATCCAAAGTTCAGTCGCTATTTGGACGAGGGCGATCACCGCTGCCGAATTGCTGGCATTAAGGTTTTCGCGGACGGTGCAATAGGCTCCGCAACCGCGGCAATCTACGGGAGCTACACCGGAGCTCCCGCGACGGGATACCGAATCAGCGCCAGTTCAAGAACGGCCGCATCTGCGGTAGCTGATAAAGAGGTGAGCGGCCAGCTCATCTACGCGCCGGACCGACTCAACCAGATGGTGCGAATTGCCGACGCCGCCGGATTTCAGGTGTCGATTCACTCTATCGGCGACTACGCGACCGATCTGGTGCTCGATGCTTTCTCCCAAGTTGACGACCCGGCCCGTCACCGCATCGAACACGCAATGATCCTGTCCGACGCCCAGATTGACCGGCTGGCCAAAGTCGGCTGCTTCTGCTGCATGCAGCCAGAGTTCCTAGTCCGCTTTGGCAATAGCTACCGAGCCCAACTTGGCCCCGAGAAGGCATCCAATCTGAATCGATATCGAAGCGTAATCGATTCCGGTGTCCCCGTAAGTTTCAGCTCGGACCGGCCAATCGTGAGTGGCGATCCGAGAGTCGGTATCGCAACCGCCGTAAACCGGCCGGAAGGTTTCGATCCCGCGGAAAACATCACTTTCGAGGAGGCGATCGATGCCTACACTACTTCCGCCGCCGCCGTCTCCTCCGATTCAGATCTGCTCGGAGGCTTAGAGCCCGGACAGGCTGCCCAATGGCAGTTCCTGGATTAGGTGGGACGGGCGTTCGGCCCAAAGTTCGCGGTGTAGTAATCCACGAAGTGGGAGCCCGGCTCGAAGATCGCATCGACCTGTTTCATCACCTTCTCGTTCAATTGAATCTGGCAAGCCGCGACGGATTCCTCCAACTGCTTGGCATTTCGGGCCCCGATGATCGGCGACGTGATTCCGGGCTGTGACGCAACCCAGGCCAAGGATAGGGTGACCAGCGACATACCATTCTTTTCGGCCAAAGCTTTGAGCCGCTGAAGCTTGGTAGTCGGAATCTGCTTCAATCGGTTGTTGGGGTCGCTCTTGCTGTACCGGCCGTTCTTGGTTTTTGCATCCAGGTATTTGCCGCTTAACATGCCCCCCGCCAGGGGTGACCACGGGATTACCGCGTAATCGTATGTCCGACAGAAGGGCAGAAGCTCCCGTTCGACTCGCCGATCCAGGATGTTATAGGGTGGCTGCTCACTAACAAACCCGCGAATCCCCAACTCTTTGGCAACGTAATGGGCCTCGCAGACCTGCCAGGCCGCATAAGTCGAGCAGCCGGCGTAGCGAATCTTTCCGGACTGCGCCAGATCGTGCAGTGCTCCCAAGGTTTCGTCGATCGGAATAGAGGGTTGGGGGCGATGGATTTGGTACAGGTCGATCCAATCTGTCCCTAGACGTTTGAGCGAAGCTTCGCAAGCCTCGATGATGTTTCGCCGGCTGTTTCCCCAGGCATTGGGATCGTCGTCACTCATCTTGCCGTGGCACTTCGTCGCGAGAACGATGCGGTCGCGC
>JAFAFM010000085.1 GCA_023423495.1 Armatimonadota bacterium | reverse complement strand
CCTCACGGGTGATGTAGGCTTCGCGGTGCTTCTTGCCAAGGATGGAGAAAACGCGTGGCGAAATTGCCTGGCGATCCACAAACTGGATATTCAAGCGGCCCTGGCTTGCTTCGACTTTCGAAATGCCGATGTCCCTAGCTCTTAAGCGTTGGCCCATCACGGCGAAAGCGTTGGTGACTTGTTCGGGCGGATGCCCGTAGCGGTCCTCAACTTCAGCTTGAACCTCTCCTAGCGAGTTCTCGCTCCGCGAAGCCATCATCCTTTGGTAGTAATACAGCCTTTGGGCGGCATCCTTGATGTATCCCTCTGGAATAAGCGCCACCACGGGCAGATCGAAGCTCGGCAGTGGGGCGATATCCTCCATGTGTTCGCCCTCTTCGGTTGGAATCGCCTCGCCGTCGACCGAGGCCTTGAGGGAAGCGACCGCTTCGTTGATCAGCTGGGTGTAGAGTTCATAGCCGACGGTCTGCATCGTGCCGCTTTGCTTGGCTCCGATAAGTTCGCCGGCTCCCCGAATTTGCAAATCACGGAAGGCCAGGGAATAGCCTGAGCCAAGGTTTGAGAACTCTTGCAGGGCCTGCAATCGTTGGATCGCGCCTTCCGTGACTGTCTTCTTTTTCTTCTTCGGGTCGACCTGATATCCCGCATCGGTTCGGGTATCCATCCCCGCATGTAAGGGATCGACTAAACCGGCGCGGATGGTAGTGTCCAGCGCTCCGGAATACAAGAAGTAGGCGTACGCCTGACGGTCGGAACGGCCAACTCGTCCCCGTAACTGGTACAGCTGAGAAAGTCCAAGCCGATCCGCATTCTCAACAATCAACGTGTTTGCGTTTGAGATGTCGATCCCGTTTTCGATGATCGTGGTAGAAAGCAGAATATCGATTTCACCCTTAATGAACCCAACCATAATTGGTTCCAGTTCATGCTCAGTCATCTGGCCATGCCCTACTCCAATGCGGGCGGTCGGCACCAGCTTACGAAGCTTCTCGAGTACGTGGCCGATAGAGTCCACACGGTTGTACACGTAGAACACCTGTCCACCGCGAGCAAGTTCTCTCAGGATCGCTTCCCGCACTACCTCTCCCGCGTACGGACGCACGAAGGTTCGGATTGGAAGTCGACCGGGCGGCGGGTCGTTGATGAGCGACATCTGCCTAATATCCATCAAGGCCATGCTGAGCGTTCGGGGGATTGGCGTGGCGCTGAGGGTGAGGACATCCACCTCTGTCCTGAGGTGCTTCAGCATTTCTTTTTGCTTCACCCCGAACTTCTGCTCTTCGTCGATCACCACCATGCCAAGATGCTTGAACTCGATTCCTTTGCCAAGAAGGGCGTGCGTTCCGATAATGATGTCGATCTCGCCCGCTTTCAGTCGTTTGTAGATGTCATTCTTCTCGGCCGTGGTACGGAAGCGGTTTGAGATGTCGATTCGAACCCCAAACGAGCCCAGCCGTTCCAAGAAATTTCGGAAGTGCTGCTCGCTGAGAATGGTAGTTGGGCACAGCACCGCAACCTGACGGCCGTCCTGGACGACCTTGAACGCAGCTCGGATGGCGACTTCAGTTTTGCCAAAACCCACGTCTCCGCACACGAGTCGGTCCATTGGGTAAGGCTCTTCGAGATCGCGCTTAACCTCTTTGATGGCGCGCATCT
Source organism: Armatimonadota bacterium (assembly GCA_023423495.1). GTDB lineage: Bacteria > Armatimonadota > Fimbriimonadia > Fimbriimonadales > Fimbriimonadaceae > 55-13. Next base: position 2,678 of record JAFAFM010000085.1, on the reverse strand, counting down.
GGCTCGGGGTTTCGACCCAAGGGAACGTTTGTTCCATTTCGTGCTGGAATGGCGAATCCGGGCCGAATGAACGCCTGGTGACTTCCGTGCGCTTGGCGTACAGCTTAACCAAGTCGCGCGCAAATTCCTTAGCGTCCTCGCGGGCTTTTCCCAGCGTTCGTTGCCACTCCCCGCCGGTTAGCTTGTTGAGCTTGGGGTGTCCCTCGCCCGGGTTCAGATACTTCTGAACTCGGTCCAGTTGATCAGCCGGAACGAAGAGTTTGTCCGGAGCTTGATATTCGATGTAGAGAAATTCCTTCTCGACGCCGTGCTCATCGCGCTTGACAAGGCCGCGGAATACACCGATTCCAAAGTTGATGTGGACGACGTAGTCGCCGGGTCTAAGGTCTAAGACCGTGGCGACCGGCGCGCCTTCCATGAATCGCTTTTGCGGAAGTTTCAGTCGGGCAACGCCGAAGATCTCGGCGTCTGTGACAACGGCCAACTTGACTTCAGGAAAAACAAAACCGCCCCCTAGGTTTCCGAGTGAGTACGCGGAGTGGAGTTCGCTAGATTCGCTCTCTTGAATGTAGACCTCCGCCTGATTTAAAACCGTCTTCGCCCGGTTTGGCTGGTCGGTGGAAATCACCAGCGTGAAATTGTCCTTTTGGTAGTTTCGGAGGGTGAGCGCCAGGGCGTCGGCCCGACCTCGATAAGGCTCTAGCGATATCGCGTTCACGTCATGGGCAGTCTTGCTTTGCACCCAATTTGGAAGCGCGTTCATGGAGGTCACGGCCAGCGTACGATCGTGGCTCGCCAAATGATCAGGCGGCAGCATGAAATCGTGAGCAGGAGCATGAAGCATTTCGCCCCGTTCTGCTCGGGCGGCGAGCGCCTGGGAAAGTTCTTCTTCGGCTCGGACAGCAACGGTCTCCAGTTCCAGCGGCTCGTCCAACACTAATGAGTCGTCCGCATTCAGCAGGTCGATGGCGCACCCCGAATCTGGATGAAGAAGCGGACGGTATAGATCCAGGCGGTCGAAATAGACCTTTTGCGCAAGCGCGTCCGCATCGCCGGCAATAAGCTCTTCCAACCTCGTAGCGGCCTCCCCCTCGAGCATCGATGCTTCACGCCCAGCGGTGGAAGTGAGAAGTTCTTGAAGACCTTCGTCGACCTCGGTATACATGGTTTCGCGGGATGGGGCGAGCGCCAGATTGTCCACCTGCCCGACCGATCGCTGGCTGTTGGGGTCGAACATTCGGATGCTCTCGACTTCATCTCCGAAAAGCTCGATGCGATACGGTAAGTCTTGACCCGACGCGAAGATGTCGATAATGCCTCCGCGTTGACTGAACTGGCCGGGTAATCGAACCGGTTCCTGATGCTCATAACCCAAGTGAGTAAGTTTGCGAATCAGCTTTTCGGGGTCTATCGTGCTCCCCGTGGAGACCCTTAGGAATGCGCTTTCCATCACATCCTTGGGAAGGGTGCGTTCAAGCGCCGCCTGAGCAGTTGTCAGGACTACGCAGGGTTCGTCCGACACTAGTGCCTTCAATGCTCCAAGGCGGTCACTAAGTGCGACGTGTTCCGGGGCAGCATCTTCAAAGAGGGAAGAGATGCCGCTCGGCATTTGACAGATGGCGTCGTGGGGCACCCCGCAGAGTTCCAACTTTGCTTGCCACACCAGGGCCCGCTCATAGTTGGCGGTAACAACGAGGAACTTGCCTGGATGCTGATGATAAAGCGCCGCGACGAGAAATGGCCGAGCTTCAGGCGCTACCGAACGCCACTCGGTAGCTTGGTCGAGTGGTCGAAGGATCTCCTCAAATGCTGAAATTTCGGTTACGCGGCGCGCCCAGTCGGCGATGCGCATTGTGAGGAGGATACCTTCCGTGAGGCCGCTGGACGGGCCGTTAGGAGGAGGCCGGAGTGTCGAAATTGAGGTAGCGTCCTAACGGAGGCAAGCAATGCGAATGTTCAAGTACGTGATCGTTGGTGGTGGGATGACAGGCGATGCAGCGGCCAAGGGAATTCGCGAAGTGGATTCCGAGGGCACGATCGCGATGTTCACGGTGGAAAACCACCGTCCGTACGATCGACCTCCCCTGACAAAGGGCCTCTGGAAGGGCGACGATGCTAACGCGATTTGGCACGAACCGACGCAGGATGTGGATCTTATGCTTGGCCGACGCATCGAGCGAATTGACCGGGAAGCTCGCCAAGTTCAGGACGATCGAGGCGAAACATACGGTTTTGAGAAGCTGCTGCTTGCCACGGGGGTATCACCGCGCCACTTAAAATTTGGTGAAGGAGTCGTTTACTTCCGAACCTACGATGACTACGAAAAGCTCAAGGATGAAGCCACACCGGGACGTCGAATTGCCGTTATCGGTGGGGGATTTATCGGCTCGGAGCTTTCTGCTTCGCTCGTCGGACAAGGCTGTCACGTGACTTTGATCTTCCCGTCGAGTGGGATTGGGACAAATATCTTTCCCCCGGGATTGTCAGAGAATCTCGTCGACTACTATCGCGAGAAGGGCGTGGACGTCAAGGTTGGCAGCGAAGTCCATGATGTCCGCCGAGAAGGCAGTGGTTACCGCATCCGTGTTCAGGACGGCTCGGGTAATCAGGCCGATGAGAAAGTCGATCTCGTGGTCGCTGGAGTCGGCACGGTGCCGAATGTCAGCTTGGCCAAGAAC
>JAFAFM010000052.1 GCA_023423495.1 Armatimonadota bacterium | reverse complement strand
AACACAAATCCAATTGCGGTTCCCTTCTCCACGAGAGACGCTTCCAGATTAAGTCCGGTAAGCGAGAGGATTAGAAGGTGGATGTAGGTTGGCGAGAGGTCTTCATATCCCAGCTGGGTCCGAATCTGAAAATGCCAGTCTGTGCACAGGCAGTACCCGAGTCCGTACCAGATCCCCATGACGAACCAGGAGAACGCGGTCGCCAGCAGCGTGTACAGATTCCATCGGCGGGTCTTCGGCCAAATCCATCCAAGCAGGTTGAAAAGGACAAGTCCCGTGTGGAACGCAAAGAAGGCTATGTCCAGCAAACGAAGCAGCCATAGAGGCATCCATTCAGGATGCGGCCAATAACTCGGGATGGGGTCTCAAAACTCTCAGACTTTTAAAAAAAATACGTGGACGACATAGCCTGGTCGCCCACGTTTAACCCTTGTCTTGGTGCTCAGCCGAATAAATCGAAATGCCCTCGTTGGAGCGCTGAACTTTTTCCTATGCGTAAGTCGGGTTGAGCCCCCGGGAACGTTCACACAGAACTAAAGCAACTCTAAAAGCTATTGCTTCGTCATCCAGCTCTTCCAATAATCTGGATCTTCGATGTCCAAAGCCTCTTTCGTCAGGCTTAACGGGGCATAAGTATCCAACATGACGGCCAATTCTTCCGTCTTCGTTGCCCCGATCGAGGCTTCGGTTGCTCCTGGCTGCGGGCCATGGGGAATGCCTAATGGATGGATGGTGATCGAGCCCTCTTCGATCCCTTTGCGAGATCCGAATTTGTCATTGCAGTAGTACAAAACCTCATCCGAGTCCACATTGGAGTGGTTGTAAGGCACGACGATGGCTTCCGGATGGTAATCCAGCATCCGCGGACAGAACGAACAGATGACAAATCCGGCCCCCTGGAAGGTTTGGTGAATAGGGGGCGGCATATGCAGCTTGCCCGTAATCGGTTGGAAGTCGTTAATGTTAAAGGCATAGGGGTACACGTATCCGTCCCAACCAATCACGTCAAATGGATGATAGGGATATGTGTATTTGGTCATCCGGCCGCGTGCCTTTACGTGAACCACGGCCTCGCTTCGCTCCCCGTGGGTTCTGAGTTCTGTGGGTGGCCGGAAGTCTCGCTCCTTATACGGGGCGTGCTCAAGGAATTGGCCGTAGTCGTTCCGGTATCGCTTTGGCGTTGTGACCTGGCCGTGACTCTCGATGGCAATCATTGCTACCGGCAGACTGTCAAATCGCAGCTTGTACATAGTGCCTCGCGGAACCACGATGTAATCGCCGGGCCGGAAGGGAACATCGCCGAACATCGACTCCATCACGCCGGAGCCATCGTGGATGAACAAGATCTCATCGCCCTCGGCATTCTTGTAGATGTAGTCCATCTGATCCGCAATATTGGCTTGGAACCAGATTACGTCTCTGTTGCCCATGAGCGGAATTCGTCCGGTGACGGCGTCCCCCTTGGGCGACATCCGCCTCGTCTTCAGGTGCCGATGATGCAAAGGTTCTGAATCCAAAAATGTCGGCTGTACCACCCCGAGATCCTCCCACGCGCTGACCTCGGTCGGCTGGTTCATGTGGTAGGTGGTGGACATGGGTCCGCTGAAACCATGGGTGCTGATCAGCTGTTCGGTGTAGAGGGTTCCATCGGGCTGTCTGAACTGAATGTGGTGCTTTTTGGGAAGCTGTCCGAGTGCGTGGTAGCGAGGCATCGTTGTCTCCTGTTGTGCATTTGAGTTTACTTTGCCGCAGGGTCTGCATAAGTGCGAAGGACTTGTGATACAGTTCGGAGAGTATGAAATGGCCAGTTTTCATCTTGGTTGCCGCATCTCTGGCAGCCTTCGGTTTTCAGGCTAAGCCTAAGCCAACTTTCGCTAAAAACGTTCAGCCGATGATCAAGAAGAACTGTTTCGGCTGTCATTCCGGTCCGACTGCCGCAGATAAAATCGATTTTGCGAAGATCAAGACTGAAGCCGACGCGAAGAAGCAGCTCACCTTGCTGAAGAATTCTATGCGTCAACTTCAGCGAGCAAAGATGCCTCCGCCAGGCTCCGTGCCGCAACCCACGAAAGCAGAAATCGCTGCGTTTAGCGAGTGGTTAAAGGCACAGAAGTAACGTGAAGTTCGGCGTCTGCTGCAATCCAGATCAGGCGCCGCAGGTGATCGCCACAGGGTTCGACTATACGGAGCTTCCCGCCGGTCGCAATTTCTATCAAGGGCCGGAACGCCCGCGCGACCATTGGCAAACGCTTAAGGTCGAAGCAACCAACCTGTTCATCGTCGGTGAATTAATGTTGGTGGGCCCCGACAAGGGCGATATCCGTGGCTACGCCGAGAACGTGATAGCAAAAGCCGCCGCGGCCGGTGTCGAGGTTATGGTCGTCGGCTCCGGGACGGCACGCCGGTCTCCCGCCGGATACGACTTAGATGCCGCCGAAGATGACTTCTTCCGGGCGATGGGGATTTGCCACGAAATCGCCCAGCGTGAAGGGGTGATACTCGCGCCGGAGTCGCTGGTTCCGGCCGAGACGAACGTCGGCAATTTCCTTGGGGATCTGGCCAAGATGCTGGCCTACAAGGGAATTCAATACACGGCTGACTCCTACCATGTGCTCAACCAACCCGGGGCTGCGCCTTCCGAGGAATGGTATTGGGAAGCGGAGATGCCGACTGTGCCGGCTCACGTACACCTGTCGACCACAGATCGGAAGTGGAATGTTTTGGAAGACCCTAATCTTGCGGGTTTTATTCGCCGACTTAAATCCTTGGGTTATGACCAGAGAATGAGCCTTGAGTGCCAGTGGTCGAACCTGAACGAAGAGCTTCCGAAGGCGCTCGAGCAGGTTCATGCGCTGTGGGGCTAACGTAAAACCTAAAGTATTTTGTAAAATATTCTTGGATGGCCCTAAAGAACTCTGGCCGACCATCCGATAACCATAACAGCGACTAAAAGTCAGCGACAGAAAAAGGCACGGTAGGGGTGACCCTACACACGCAAAGCCACGGGTCTCACGAGTCTGAGAGATTAGCTCGAAGGACAAATGAGATCGCCGGGTTCCCTGTCTGAGATCGGTGCTAAGGATAAAACCATGCGGATATCAGACAATGAAGTGAAAAAGATCCTCTCTGGAGAGAATGCCTCTCTGGTCGAGGAAATCGTGCAAATCGGCCAGGAATCAGACCGCGAGGCGGACAAGAAGCTGGCTCAGCAAGTTACCAATGAGGTGCTTGCAATGGGTGATCGCGAAGAAATGATCGCGGATTTGAAAGCTCGGATCGAAGCCGGGACCTACAATCCGTCGGGCGAGGATATCGCCGACACGATGATTCGTCGCTCTATCGCAGATCGTATTCGGTAGCCGGGACCGCATGGTCACCGGCTTTCCGGCCCCATAACTCAGAAAGACTTGGCGATATCTTCGTCGATCTTTCGCGCTAGTTCCTCCATCACGACCCCAACGTACCAGGGGCGATCCGAGGCGCTTGGTGTTTCATGCCAGTCGTACAGGTAGCCCTGCACCAGCGGGGCGATGGGGAGGGCGTGGCCGAGGTTATGCCGCGGCAGCCACGTCTCCATCAACACGGGATAGTAGTCGGAAGGCATTGGTGGCTGCATCAACTTGTAATCATCCGTGACGTCGACAATCACCACTTTTGCGAGATTGAACTCCCAAAGGTTTCCAAATAGCTCTGCCATAAAGCGTCGTCCTTAACGCTCTTTGGGACGGAGCAGGGAAGCGGAACGGAGCATAAATTTCGTGGTAGGGTTCAGTTGTGTCTGCTCTACTGGTTGCCTTAATTCACGTTGCGCTTCAAAACCCCGCAATCGCCCCGGTCCCAAGACCTGGCGACTGGATGAAGAGGCATGAAGCCATGGCCAGAATGGCTCAGACGGGAGAAGCCGAAGTTGTATTCATTGGCGACTCAATTACCCATGCGTTTGGCGGCGAACCGCGAACCGGAGAATCTTTCTTGGATCGGGGACGAGACACCTGGGATTTGTACTACGGCATGTACAAAACCCTCAATCTCGGGATCAGTGGCGATCGCACGCAGCACGTTCTTTGGCGGCTAGATCACGGCGGATTAGGCACATGCAAGCCAAAAGTGGCGGTCGTGATGATCGGAACGAATAACCTGGGCTCGGATACGCCCGAGCAGGTGTTTCAGGGCGTCCAAGCGGTCTGCCAGAGAGTTTCCAGCAGGAGCCCGACAACCAAGATCCTGGTGCTCGGTATCTTCCCGCGAGACAAGGCAGATAGCAAGCTTCGACAGGCCGTGGAATCGGTGAACGCCCAACTCTCCCGTTGGCCTAAACCGTCCTCGATCACTTATCTGGATATCGGCCGAGCGTTCCTTGACGACAAAGGGGAGTTGGGTCCGGATGTGATGCCGGATTTGCTCCACCCGCTCGGCTACGGTTATCGGAAG
>JAFAFM010000039.1 GCA_023423495.1 Armatimonadota bacterium | reverse complement strand
AGCAAGAACTGGATCAGGACTGGGATGACGTACTGGACGTCGCGGTACGTCACCATGAGGGACGAAAAGTAAGTACCAAGTCCCAACGCCATCATGATCGCCATCAACAGCACCAATGGCAATGCAAGCACGTTGGCCGTGATCCCAACTCCGAAGATCACCATCATCACGATGTACATGATCATGGCGACGCAAAAGTCGAGCAAGACCCCAGGCACCGCGGACAACGGCAGAATTAAACGGGGGAAGTACACCTTTGAAACCAAATGAGAATTGCCAACCAAGGAGGCACTGGCCTTGGTCAAGGTGTTGCTAAACAGGTTCCAGCACAGCATTCCCACGTATGAAAACACAATGTAAGGGATCCCGTCGCTGGGCAAGTTAGCCACAGTCCCGAAGACAAAGCTGAAAATCCCGGCGCCGACCAAAGGCTGCAAAATCACCCAAATCGCGCCGAGAGCCGTTTGTCGATAGCGGAGCTTAACGTCTCGAACCGCAAGGGTAAAGAGCAGGTCGCGATACATGATGAGATCGCGAAACGGTATTGCGCTGAATCCCTTCTTGGCTTTTAAAACGATTAAAGGCTTTTGAGGAGATTCAGCGGCGGCGTTTCCGGAACTCATTTAGGCTGGACCGTTCATGGCCACACCCAGCACGCGGGCGTTGGCCTGCCTCAGCACATCGAGGCCCCGAAGGATAGTGGTTCGCTTGGTAGTGCCCGACTTGGCCACAAACAGCACGCTTTCGGCGACCGAAGACAGAACCATCGCATCGGCCATTCCAAGGCAGTTGGCCGAATCGAAAATAACGAGGTCGGCGATTTCATCGAGCTGAGCCTTCACATTCTGCATGCCGGAGGAAGCGAGGAACTCTGCAGGGTTGGAAATCTCTGTTCCACATGTGAGCACACTCAGACCAGGAATGACGGTCGGGTGCAGGCACTCCGAAAGCTTCGCCGTACCGGCGGCGACGTCGGTAAGACCTGGCTTGCCGGCGACGTTCATCTTCTGGTGAATCATCGGATACCGTAGGTTCGCGTCGACGAGAATAACCTTTCGGCCCTCGCCAGCAGCAGCGACCGCAAGATTGCACGCCAATTCGGTCTTCCCTTCCGCTGGACTGCTGCTCGTCACCATGATGGAACGCACTGGTTCCTTCATGGTCGAGAAGAGCAGGTTGAAGCGAAGGATTCGATACTTCTCAAGGAGACGGTCATTAGGCTTGGTCATTGCCAATGCCGGAGCGCCTCGCTGCGGCAATACCGGCACCGAACCGAGGGCCGGTAGGCCGGTGAGGCCGTAAATCTCTTCGGCATCCGTAACCTTGTCGTCGACGACGTCTTTCAGCATTGCGAATCCAAGGGCGAGGAAGCAGCCCATCAGCAGGGCGATCGCGACATATTGAACGTCGTTGGGTTTAACAATCTTGGGTTCAGTCGTGCCGGACATTGGCCGGACAATATCCTTGGCCGAATTGCGGCGAAGTTCGAACGACTTCAGCGTATTCTCCAAGTTCTGAATGCCCGCCATTCGGTTTTGGACGGCTAACACGAGTTCTGTTTCCTTGGGCTCGATGTCGCGATACTGCTCGAGCTTGGAGTCCGACTTGGACTTCATTTCCCTGGCGCGGGCAAGCTGACGATTCGCCGCCGCCAGTTCCACGCGCGCCGAGGCGATTTGGCTGTCGAAACTCTCGATATCGGGATTCGTCACATTCTGCTTGACGCTCATCATGGGCGGAACTTTTGCAAGTTCGATCTTCTTGTCCGCAATGCGCTTATCCATCGCCTTTACGTCAGGATGATCTTCCTGATACTTTTGAAGGAGGACGCTCCGATCAGTCTCCAATCCCAGAATTTCGCGCTTTATCTGTTCACGCAAAGCTGTGTTCTCTGTCTGCTGAACAGTGGTCATCATTGCCATGGCCTTTCGCTTTTCAGCTTGGAGACTGTTCATCCTTCGCTGGATTACCATAACCTGCGTGGTTGCGGCGTCTACGTTATCCTCCGCGGAAATCGAGCGAGCGCTTCGGTCTCCAGCCTGACCCATCACCAGCGGGAGATCCAGTTGGCGGCGATATTCGCTCAAATTCTTTTGGTCGGCTTGGAGAAGCGCCTTCTGCTCACGAATGCTGTCGTTGAGAAAGTCGATGGAGTTCTGCACCTCGGTCTGCCGATCGTCCCGCATGTAAGCCTGGAACTGAAGAGGCAGTACCTCAGCAATCTGCTTTGCTAAGTTGGGATCGGTTGACTGTACCGACAACTGAAGCATTGCTGTCTCGCCCATCTGCGAGACCTTAACGTCAGGCTTCCTTTGATCAAGCGATTCAGGTGCGACGTTGATCTTTTCGTACGTCTGACTGAGAAGCGCGGGACTCTGCAAGATTTGCATTTGAGTCGCCATCGACATCATCGGAACCGGAAGAGAAACGTTGGAAACTGGGTCTTGATTGTTTCCTCCACTGCTCGAACCTTGAATCAAAATCGTAGTGGACGTTTCGTACACCGGCGTGGTGAAGCGCACGAACGCATAGCCTATAAGAAGGCTGGCGAGAACAATTCCGATCACCCAAATCCGCTGTCGGCGGAGGATAACCATGAAGTCTCGGAGGGTTAGAGGGCGGGGCGTTATTTCCATAGACGTTGACTAACTTTCAATGCAAATCTGGCAAAAAACGGACCAAATCTAACATTGTGATTTTACCATAACGTGCTTCACCTTAAACCACGCACTTATATCAGGTCGAAGTGCCAAAGGAGCCGTCAATTGACCTGAATCCGGTGTCCTCTTTCGTGCAGCTCGGGCGACAATGCCCGACGGTCTCCAAACAAGAAACTTTTTAAGATGAAACAAATACAATGCAAATAGTATGGACCGTCTAGTGAGAATGACAAGGCTTCTTACTACTTTCTTATACTTTTGACCCTATCACGTTCTTAAGAATCGCGGCAAGCTGAGCAACAGACTCTTGAGTGGAATACTTCTCCACAAAAACTCTACGCGCGGCATCGCCCTGCTTTTTGCAGATTAAGCGGTCTTCGTTCAGTTTCATTAATGTGGTAAATAGCCCCTCCGAATCTCCCGGAGAAACGCGTACTCCACACTCGCTTTCTTCCAAAACATAAGCGATTTCCGACTCCGGATTGGCAATCGCAAGGGTGCTGCGACCTGCACTCAGAATGGAATAGAACTTGCTCGGCACGCAGGTACCTTCGATTCCATCTTCCAAGGTGACAAGGCAGGCGTCTGTGTCGGCCAGTAACTTCTCATACTCGGCCTTCGGGAGAGGATTCTTTACCGTCACGGACCCAATCGCTTCCTTTCTCACCCGTGTTTCAACGTGCTCACGCTTCGCTCCCTTCCCCACAATCGTGAACTGAAATTGATCTTCGGGTAAACGCTTGGCGCAGTCCAGAATCATGTCGAAGTCGTGGTACCGACCCAAGTTTCCGGAGTAGGAAATATGAAACTTGGAGGCTCCGTTCTTGTGGTTCGGCGGCAGCGACTCGGGCTCATTCGATCCCACCGCTATAACCTCGATCTGGCCGTCTTCGACCGCATATTCCTTCTGGATAAGCGCCTTCATGCAACGGCCGATCGCAACGACCTTCGAACTTGCCCTCAGCCACTTCCCTTGAGCCTTCTTCAAAAGCTTTGACGGTAAGGCATTCGGGTCGACTGCACCAAGTCGCATCGCCCGGTCCGGTTCTAGGTCGTAGATGATGTAAACGTAAGGGGTCTTTCTCAACCGTCGGAGCCAGTAGGCTGCAAGCGGCATGAAGGGCGGAGCCGTGGTTACCAGAACGGCGTCGTAATGCCCACTAGTCAGCAATGCCATTGCGGCCTTCCAAGCCAGTATCAGATTGGCGATCGAGCGCTTGACCGTTCCGCTGCGATTCCAGTTTGGAGAGTTCAGCCGGCGAATCGGAATTTCGTTCCAAACTTCTCTTGCCGCATAGGGCTCACCAGTTAAGTACGATCGCCGACTGCAGATCACTTCGACCTGAAATCCGTGCTTCTTACTCAAGAGGGTGGCAATGTCCGTGACCACCTTTCCCGTACCCGTCTCTGATTCAGGATGGAAGAATTCGGAAACTATACAGATTCGTTTCTTCTCGTCGGGCATAGTCCAATTCTCGGGTTGAGTGTGGGAACTCCAGAGCGTTCCCAGAAAGGATAGCATCGGCGCTAGGTAATCTCACAGGCCCCAACCATGGACGATTTCGCAATGGACCGCCCGGAACTGACCGGAACACTCATCTCGATGGAGTTTGGACAAGGCGGACGAATCGGACAAATGTGGGTGGCGAATCCCAATCTGCCGGACGAGAACGAGGAGTTCCAGTTCGTGCTCTCTCCTATCAATATGGGGGACGAGACCGTCGAGGATTATTATCCCGGCACTATCCTCATCGGCGCCCGAAGTCACCCGGATGACCCTTGGATCGTCAGTCGAAATTCCACGGCAAGGCAGATCGATGATGACGAGGATCCGAGCAAGGTTTCCTTTGCCTACGAGTTCGCCTTCTTGGATGACATCGAAGCCGTCGGCAAGTTCTACGAGCGGGCCGGGACCGTCCCCCAAATCTGCTGGGACCTGACGCTTACCAACCGCAGCAGGGCGACCATCGAAATCGGCGAACTCGCTTTTCCGTTCGCACTAAACAATCTCTTTGAGGGCTATCCCGGTACGGACAGCGGGTTGGGAGAGATGTTCAAAGATCGGGTGTACATCCACAAGTACATCGGAGGCAGCGGTAGCTATCTATTTGCCCAGAGACTTAACGCCGAGGCACCCGGTCTCCTCATTTTCCCGGGCGATGATTCCAGGTGGGAGTTTTACAACCACGTCCCCGCGTCCCTCAACACCCCATTTCGCTGGGAAGGAATCCCCGTGGTTTACATCCACAGCCGAGCCGCGATCGAACGAGAAGAATGGCCTGAGTGGTTCAACGACCATACCGCTCTCATCCTTGAACCTGGCGAATCCAGAACATACCAAACCCGTTTCGTTCCAACCGAACGTGATCGTTTTGACAGCGTGAATCCAGTTTTGGCCGCATGCGGCAAACCGGCTATCCGACTTCTTCCCGGCGCGGTTGCCCCGCACGACGTCGGAATTGCCCTAGAAGTAAGCGGAACCACTCCCACAAGGTTTTATACGGACCAGGAAGCCGAGCTGGAAACGGACAGCGACGAGGATGGAGGTTTCTGCTTCGTCCGACCTGAAGCTCCTGGCCTAACCACTCTCTCGTTCGAAGACACGTTGGGTCGCGAGACCAGCGCACATCTACTATTCATCGAACCGATCGAGCAGCTCATTCGCGCGCGAGCAAAATGGATCGTCGATAAACAGGTCCATGAGGCTCCTGACACCAACCTGCATCATGCGATCCTGGCCACGGACATCCACACCGGAGCGCAAGTTACATCGACCAATGAATATCTGAATCCGTTTGGCATCGAGAGCTCCCTGTCGGACGCACTGTTCCTGGCCGAAAAGAATGCCATCTATCCATCCGCCCGAGAGATTGCGGCGCTCGAACAATATGTAAAGGATTTCTTGCTGGATGATCTCCAAAACCCATCGGACGGCACAATAGGTAGTGCCTTCGCCGACAGCAAATCCGTAGCGTTCAATTCGGGGCGCGCTCAAATCTATACGCTGGCCGCGAATCTCTACTCTTCCCTCTATCGCCTTGAAAAACTTGGCCTGACTACGCTAACCGGAAATCTTTCCCGCTTTCTACAAACAGCGACGTTGGCGGGCGCGACCACAGCCGGCAATTCCGAATTCGGATCTGCGATGTTGCTGGGCGAGTTGAAGCACTACGTGGCTGAGTTAACGGAGGATGAGTACGCCGCCCAGATCGCCCAAACTTGGCAAACGCTTTCCATCGCCTACGCTTCTGCGGCACATCGCGCATTTCCCTTTGGCGGCCCAAGCGGCTGGTCAACCGAAGCATTCCGAGAAGCCTTCGAGGGAGCGAGCGCGGGCATAAATCCGGGTCTGGCCGAGCAAGCGTTAAGGTTTGCCTTTGCCGCCCGAAGCCTGAGTCCCAGTTGGTGGTGGTACGCAAGCGACAAACGATGGCTCGAAGAGCATGAGATTCCCCATCCGGCCATGTCGGACAAGGGCGAACTGTGCCTTGGCCCGACCACGATGATGAATTCGCTCATGTTCTTCCGGCTTTTGGAGCGAGATTACGTAACCTTGCCGGACAGCTACCTGAGGCTGGCCTTCGGCGGAATGCTGGGTGCCTGGGCGCTCGTCAGGTCCGATGGAGCCGGTTCTATGGGCTTCTGTCCAGATGCCGCCTCACGACAATTTGGTATCTCCTCCTTGACCGGAGATATCGGAATCAGCCTCTTCGCCTATCTCCGCAATGTTTCAAGCTACGTCCTTCCCACCAAGAATGCGGGAGTAATCACCTTTGGCTGTCATTTCGAATTGGACTCGGAAGACGGAACGGACGCCTATACGATTCGGCCGTGGGACGGAGTCGGTCGTCGCATCCTGGTCCGACAGATTGGCTTCGAGGTGAGAGCCCGATTTGGCGTGATCCGGGAGTTGCGATTCGACACTCGCAAACGGTGGGCCAAGATCGTTATCCATAATCCAACCGATAAAGCTGTTCAAACAGAATTGCTCGTTAAAGGATTGTGGGGCAATACGGTGGAATGCTTGACGCAAAAATTTGAAGCGATAAACGGCGTTATTGCCATTCCGTTTAAAATGGAGCCTTCAATTACAGAATCCCTTGAACTGAGAGTAATCGAATGAATGAAATTCCAATGTGGTGGTTAATACTGTCGGCGATCTTCTTTGCGATAACGGCACTTGGTTTTGCCGGAATCGCCTTTGCCGCCATCAAGCTCGCGAATACCCTCGCGGAAATGAAGCCCAAGATCGAGGGTCTTGTGACGAAGGTCGAAGGCGTGACGACCAAGGTTGACAGCCTGACCGCAACCGTTCAAAGCACCGTGAAGAGCCTGGGGCACAAGGCTGAAGGCGTCACAGGAGCAGCCAGCAGTATCGCCGAGACCAGCTCCAAGATGTTTGAGCGATTCGCTCCAATCTTAGGCATCGCGTTCACCGGTTTCAAGCTCTTCCAAGCCTTCAAGGAGTACCGTGGCGCTCCCAAGCGAACCGCGCTGCCCAATCGCGCCGAGTTGTAATTGGGACCCTTGAACAAACGGGCTCGGGCAGAGGTATCATAGAACCGTACCGCGGGATGGAGCAGTCTGGTAGCTCGTCGGGCTCATAACCCGGAGGTCGCAGGTTCAAATCCTGCTCCCGCACCCAAGAATTCAAAAGCCGCCGAAAGGCGGCTTTTTTATTTTCGGACTTACTTGGTCTTCTCGACCGCAGGCTTCTTACTGCCACCTGTCAGCCGACCCACATCGATGATCATGACGCTCACAAACAGCATTAAAACCATCGCCAGTCCAGCCGCGGTCAGGGCTCCCTGAACCTTCAAGCTCAGCCTTCGGCCACCTCGCAGCATCTCGGCCACAGCGACTAGCATTTGCCCGCCATCGAGCGGCGGCACGGGCAGCAAATTGAAGATTCCCACGCTGATGCTGAGCATTGCCGCGAGCGCGACAACGCTCTCGGGCCCATACTTGGTTGCATCACTTGTGGCTTTTGCGATGCTTATCGGTCCCCCGACGTTTTCCTTTAGCTGGTCGGGCTTTGTGATCAGTCGCGCCAAACCGCCCACCACGATTACCGGAAACCGGGCGGCGTCTATAAATGCTTTGCCAGCCGGGACCGAGTGGTGCTCCGATTCCCACTGCGCCATCATTTTCGGCTGTTGGCGCAATTCACCAGTGGGCATTCCATCTCGATCCAAGACCGGGCTTTTGGCATCTTCAAGCCTTGGCGTCAACTGCAAGTTGACCGGGCGGCCCCCGCGCTCAACTTCCACAACTACTGGCACGCCCGCCTTGTCCTTCAACGCGAATGAAACATCATAAGCCGATTTGATGGGCTCACCCGACACTCGCAGGATCTTGTCACCGGGCCGCATTCCAGCTTGAGCTGCCGGTCCGTCGTCGATCACCGACCGAATCGTGGTGGTGGGCCTTTCCTCGCCCACTGCCATCGTCAGGAAAAACAGAATCAGAACCCCAGCCAAGA
>JAFAFM010000004.1 GCA_023423495.1 Armatimonadota bacterium | reverse complement strand
AGTCCGCACAGCGTCGACACTCGGATGAACATTCGGTGCAAGCGTCGATGCACTTATCGAGGATGGTGGTTTGCATAGATTCTCCTTCGCTATGTGGCAGATGGGGTTTCTTAGACGATGTCCAGCTTTAATGGTTGCTTAACCCCGCCTAAACCTGCTTTTAACATGGGGGGCGCTTAATTAGGTTGGTGATGAATCCTATGAAAAGAGCCTTTACATTGATCGAATTGCTGGTGGTGATCGCAATCATTGCGATCTTGGCCGCGATACTGTTCCCAGTCTTTGCGCAAGCCAAAATGGCTGCTAAGAAGTCCGCCGATCTTTCCAACACGAAGCAGATGGGAACTTCGTTGCAGATCTATTTGGCAGATTTCGACGACGACTATCCTCAGGCTTACTACTATCCGAACGACTCCAGCAGCGCCGGTGGATACGCGCAGTGGTCCGGGCTCCTCATGCCTTACATAAAGAATCTGGACATCTTTGTCAGCCCAGTAGACGACCTGCGCGGTATGGCCCCCACGAACTTCTCCACGGCCACCAACAATAAGGGCAAGGGTTATCCGGCCGGGCAGACTCCTCAGGTCAATGCGGACATCGATATCCAAGCTCCGAGGCTCAGCTACGTCGCCAATGCTGCTTTGATGCCGCGAAAGAGACGAAGTGCCGACCCGGCAAACGTTGTCAATGCCACGTCCATCGACGGCGTATCCTCCACCATTGCGATAGGCCCTCTGACGTCGATTCCGTCCTGCGTGAACGACGTGTCTTCGGCTTCCGGCGTAGCCTACAAAAGCCACCGACCAGCCAACGCGGTGATGCGGGATATGGGTAACACCACTCCGTTCATCGGTGAAGCCGGGGCTGAATACGGAACCGCGCTATGGGCCCTCTCAATCAACAAAGCGGCCGCCGATCTCGCAACGTGCCGTGTGAACAGCGCTTTGGGACTTTCCCATATCGTCTACAGCTCACCGTACCGGTTCGGTGGAACCGACCAGAAGCCGCGGGAAGGTGGAGCGAACTATGTCTTCGCCGACTCCAGCGCAAAGTATCACACCCTGGCCTCTACGTTGAATCCGAACCGATTCCTCTGGGGAACCCGGATGTACTCGGCGGGTGGAGCGATTATCTATAAACCTGGCCAGGCCGCCGTATCCGGCAACGAAGTTCAGTAGCTTTCAGGCCTCGAGAAGCGAGAGCGATGAGATGCTTTGGCCCTGTGTATATGCACAGGGCCAATTTTTATATGAGCAGCCCTCGTTAACCGTTAAAGTTGACAAAAAGAATCTCAGAAAATTACCGTTACGTGGAATAGGATAATCGGCGCCCCGAAAGGGGAAATGGATGGGGCAAAAATGAAGCTGAGGCAACGGATTCTAGTGGCGATTGGCGCAGCTTCCGTTGTCCTCGTTGCCGGCGTTTACTTCGTCTTTAGCAACATTATTCTTAAGGGGTATCTCGAACTTGAGCGGAGGGAATCCTCACGTAACGTCGATCGGATTCGCGATGCCATCGACGGTCAAGCGAGCGATTTGCACCGTGGCTTAATCGACTGGGCAAGCTGGGACGACAACTACCAATTCATCAAGGATCGAAACAAGGAATTCATCCAAGCCAACTTGGAAAACATGACCCTCAAGTTGGACATGATGCTTTTCTTAGATTCTAAAGGAGAGACCGTGTTCGCGCGACCGGTCGATCGCACCCCCGGGGTGCCGGCTCCGAAGGCAGAAACCGTTCGGCGAATTCTGGGGTTCGATACGCCCGCTGGAATCAAAGACCCGTCACGTGCAGTTGGCGGCTTGGCAGATCTCGACGGACGCATCGCGTTCATCACCGTGAGACCCATTCTCCCTTCAGAAAGAAATCGGCCTCCACGAGGCTGGCTGGTTTGGGTTTTGTATCTGGACAAGTTAGAGCAGAAAAATCACTCGGAGCGCGCCCACATCGACTTCACGATTTCCCGGTTGGGTGATGCATCGGTTACTGAAGATGTTCGCCTTGCTGAGGCAAGGCTGCCAGAGAGATCGGCTACTTACTCACGCGCTCTCGACGACGATACGATCGCTGGTTATGGGCGCATTTACGATTTCCAGGGCAAGCCGATAGGGGTCGTTCGCGTGGTCGAACCCCGCGCGATTTACGTGCAGGGTTTGGACAGCGTCCGCCAGATGATGGTGGTCGTGTTGGTCGCGTCTCTCGTCTTTGTCCTGGTCTTCATTGCGGTTGTGGACTCTTTTGCTCTGCGGCGCGTGCTTTCGCTCACTCGACAGATCGAATCCTCTTCCGAAGATGGGGCGGAAGGCAAGGAGATATTGCTGACAGGCAATGACGAGTTGACCTGGCTCGCGAAGAAGACGCAGGAGATGGTGGCTAAGCTGCAAGACCGGCGAGAGCAACTCAGCCGGAGCCATGACCGCCTACAGGAAACCGTGAGCAAGTTGGCATCTGCGAATTCCGTTTTGGAGCATGCCGTGGAAGGTATTGCCAAGGTGGACCAGGAAGGCAACATTACTTCTTGTAATGTCTCGTTTGCCCGAAGTCTCGGCCACTCCCGGATGGACTTGACCGAGCAGACGTGGCAGTCCTTTGTTCATGCACCTGACCACGAAGCTTTTGCCCTTGCTGTGGAGGAAGCTCGGAGGTCGGGGAAAGCAAGTATTGAAGTTCAGGCCGTGCGAAGCAACAGGGCACTATTCCATGCGGAGATCGTGATTATCCGATCCGATCGGCCAGGCGTGAAGGCAGAGGGATTCCATCTATTTCTGAAGGACATCACAGAACGGAAGCTCCTTGAAACCCAGATCGAGCACCAGGCATTTCATGACGGATTAACCGGACTTCCCAATCGGCTGAAGTTCATGGATCGGCTGACCCACGCCCTCCAGATGAGCCGCCGAAATGGTCGCGGATTGAGCGTTCTCTTCTTGGACCTCGACAACTTCAAAATCATCAATGATAGCCTCGGC
>JAFAFM010000276.1 GCA_023423495.1 Armatimonadota bacterium | reverse complement strand
GGATCGAACGGCCATTGGCGTACCCTCGGCTCTTTCCAGCGATCAGCGCAGCACGCTTGAGAATGTCATTGGCGCTTTGGAGGGAGTCAACAAGATAACCCAGACGTCCCGGCCCTATAAGCTGGCGTCGACTGAGTTCCACCGCGAGAAAACAACCATCGAGGTAAAGGGTGTAAAGATTGGGCCCGGAAACTTCGTCGTGATGGGCGGCCCATGCTCGGTGGAAAGTGTGGAGCAGTTCCGCGATGCTGCGCGGATCGTGAAAGAAGCTGGTGGCCAGGTCTTGCGAGGCGGCGCCTTCAAGCCCCGCACTTCACCCTACTCATTTCAGGGCCTTCAGGAAGAGGGTCTGAAAATCATGAAGGAGGTAGGGGACGACTTCCAACTGGTCACCATCTCCGAGGTCATGAGTGGCGACATGGTGCCCATGGTCGCCAAATACGTGGACATCCTCCAAATCGGGGCACGCTCCATGCAAAACTTCCCGCTGCTCATCGAGGCGGGCCGAAGCGGCAAGCCAGTCTTTTTGAAGCGAGGTCCAAGCGCGACAATTGACGAGTTTCTCTTGGCCGCCGAGTACATATTGAGCCAAGGTAATCCCAATGTGATCTTGTGTGAGCGAGGTGTGATCCCAATCGATCGCAGTTACACCCGCAACACACTCGACCTATCGATTGTGCCGGTGCTGAAAGAGTATTCCCACCTTCCCGTAATCGTAGACCCATCCCATGGAACCGGGGTCGCGCGCTACGTTGCCCCGATGGCTAAGGCGGCGATGATCGTGGGCGCAGATGGAGTGATGATCGAGATGCATCCCAACCCGAAGAAAGCGCTTAGCGATGGCTCCCAAGCTCTCACGCCCGAGCAGTTCACGGCGCTGATGTCTGAATTGGCAGCTCTGCGGAAGTTCGCTACGCTGTAGGCGGCAACTCCCCACTTTGAAATAAAAAAGCCCCCGACTCCTTTCGGAATCGGAGGCTTTCCAGCGTTAAGTTTAGAACTTGACGCTGAGCTGGGTACCGATGAGGCCACCGCGAGCTCGCTCTTGGCCGAAGAAGCCGAAGGGCGAAACACCGTCGGCATCCGTGTCGGATACCTGCCAGAACAGTCGCAGGTTGGCGTTATCGGAAAGTCCGAAGTTAAAGCCAAGCGTGAACCAGTTCTGGGTGGGCTCGCCGCCGAAGTTGTCTTCGAGGTCCCACATGTTGGTTTCGTAGCCGAGCATGATGCTGCTCATCGAGGAGAGCTTGTAATCCAAGCCAACCTTGATGGTCGTGACCTGATCGTCCTCATCGAGAACGGAGGAATCGGTCTCGCGGCCATTCATGAAGGCGCCCATACCGCTAAGGGTGAGGTTGTCGCTCAACCGAAGCCAAGCGTCAACATGGAAGCCCTGAAGGTCCACTGGATTCCACCAGGTGCCGATTCGGCCCCATGCGCCAGGAGCGGCGTACAGAGGATCGATCGACTTATAGCCAGCGCCGATGCCCCAGCGGTCTCCACCGCCGGAGAACTTGAGGCCTACCCACCAAGCAGCATTATCCTCGTCGTACTTGGAGGTGCTGTTGTAGAACAGGTCACTCTTGGCGTATCCGCCGTAGAGGGACAGGCTGTTGCCGAGTTCGAAGGCGATGTCTCCACCGTAGACTACGACGCGGTTGTAGGGCTCGAGGACCGAGCTGCCGTTGTTCACGACGTCATTGCTGTCAAGCCAGAGGTAAGCCAGGTTGATCTGACCCTTGTCGCCGAGAGGCAGCCAAAGGTGAGCACCGAGGCTCTGGTCGACGGTCAGCGCGCCGTTGGTCTGGCCATAGGGGCTGAAGAAGAACTCATCGTTCCCTGCCCACATTGGCTGGATCTCGGTGCCGCTGGAGGTCGTGCGACCGCTGTTTCGTCCACCGAAGACGTTGAGCTTGGCCTGACCAAAGCGGAAGCCAAGGATAGCGCCGTCGAACATCCACTCGCCGTTGTCCCACCGATCGTTCTTGAAGTACGGGGTGTTGTCTGGGCGCTGGAACATCATCTTGTTGATCTTGTAGCCAACGCGGCCAACCTTGGCGTTGAAGCCGAGGGAAGCGACGGAGGTGTCGAAGTCAACATAGAATCGCTGGGCGTACCATGCGGAAGTGGCCTCACCGAAAGGCTCGAAGGCATTTACGGTCGACTGGTTGCCGAATCCGGTGCCAGGAGCGCTAGCAAGGAATCCACCATCGCCCATCATGTTGCCGAAGACGAACGTGGCGTGGAACTTGGGTCCGGACTCGTTGTTGGAAACGAGGTCCAGAGCGCCCTCATGGAGAACCGTGAGGTCGCGGGTCACACCAACAGGCTGACCAGAGTAGTCGCCTCGGCCGTAGCCGGTAGGTCGACCGTCGACGGTAACGCCGAACTCGTCATCGTCGGAGTAGCCGCCGAGGGCCACGAGGTTGAGGTCACCATGAACGTCGAAGGGCAGCTTGCTCTTCTCAAGTGCGGTAACGCGCTTGTCGAGGCTGGCGATGTCCTTCTTCATCTGGTCCACGTCGGCGCCCATTCGCTGGAGCTCGCCGCGGAACTCGTCGATCAATCGCTTCAGAGCAGCGATGTCGTCGGTGTTGACCTTGACCTGGTTCTGCAGAGCTTCGAGTGCGCTTCGAAGGTTGTCGAGATCAGCCTTGCTAGCAAAGCCACCCTCGATTCGTCGAAGAATGTCGTCGATCTGACCCTTGAGGCCGTCGGTGATACCCTTGAGGTTTGCCCATGCGGCGTGGATAGCAACAGCCATCTCATAGCGCGATGCGGGGCGGCCGCCTCGGAAAAGTCCGTCCGGATAACCGACCAAGAGGCCTTCGGCCTTCAGTCGAGCGAGCTCCTTATAAGCCCAGTGGTTCTCCGGAACGTCGGGGAAGTTGTCCTGAGCAACAGCCGGCATAACGACGGCGGCGCCGAGAACGAGCGTCAATGCGTATTTTGCAGTTCGCTTCAAATCCATTTGCTCCTATTGTTTTATTTGAAAACACCAGGGCGCTTCTCGAAGCGATCACCCTCTCTCAGAGGGGCAACTCACAACTTCCTTAAGTTTCCTATGAGCCGCCTAGCTCTTGAATCAGGCTGTACTCCAGGTCCGCGTCCTGCGTTTTCTGTTTTTCAGGCCAGACAAGTCCGACCTCTATGCATTATGCAACGTTAGAAGCAAATTGAACAGCCCTCGACGAACTTTTCTGCAATTTGATCGCGTATTCGCCGAGGGCCCGGTTTGTAAAAAGCCGTTAACCTGACCTCTGAAGATAGGGGCAGGTTCCTTACAGCTTAAGGTCTATGATGCCGCTGATGCCTACTCCATCCACCTTGCGGATGTTCTTGACTACGTCCTGAGACTCCACTGGAATCATGGCCCGAATCTTGATTTCTCTACCGAAAAGATCCTGGTCCAGTTGGGCCACAGCTTGCACCTTATCCACTAAGGACTTTGGACCCATAACCTGGGCCGCGCCAATCGCTTTGCGACTGTTAATGCCTGCGCTAATGATGGGCACAACCTTCGTTGACCGGGTGCTCGTATCTTTGTGATTAGCGAGCTTGTTGACGGCAGAGTTGATCTGCGGGCCGAACTGCTTAACCGCCGCGCCAACACCGACGATTTTGATGATCTCTCGGATCTGCGTAGACCCGATCGCTGCCATAGCTAAAACACCCGCAGCTACCAACCAACCTTTGTGACGAATCTTCATGAGTCCACCTCTTGATCTAAGTATGCGTTAAGCATGAGTCGGACGGTCTAACCGCGGCCAATGTTTCCATGTTACGGGTACAAAGAACCGATGCTCGACCGTGATTTGATCCGCCGCGAACCCGACTTCGTGCGCCAAGGAATCCAACGCAAACGGCTGGATGTTAGCTTGGTGGACCGGTTCATTACGGTCGATTCAGAGTGGAGAGCGTCGAGAACAGCTTTGGACGAAAAGGCCGCTGAATCGAATCGGATCAGCAAATCCATCGGGCAGTTCATTGGCCAGGGCAAGAAGGAAGAGGCTGAAGCCGCCAAGGCACAGACGGCAACACTGAAGCAAGCTATTTCAGCTTTAGAAGAGCAGGAGCGGAGGCTGGAGGTTCAACTTCAGGAGATTGAACTTCAATTTCCGAACCTACCGCACGCATCCGTTCCTGATGGCGAAGATGAGACCGCCAATGTTGTGGTGCGCGAGTGGGGAGAAAAACCAAGTTTTGACTTTGAGCCCAAAGCTCATTGGGATTTGGCTGACTCATTGAAGCTGCTTGATCTCCCAAGAGGGGCAAAAATTGCCGGCAGCGGGTTTGTTGTTTATACCGGTTGGGGTGCGCGGCTCCAGCGAGCGCTCTTTAACTATATGGTGGACAAGCAGACTCTTAAGAACGGCTACCAGGAGATTTACCCACCGTTTATCGTTAATCGAGCATCGCTTGTGGGCACCGGAAATCTCCCGAAGTTTGAAGAGGATTTGTATAAGGTTGATGACGATCTCTATTTGATTCCAACTGCAGAGGTGCCAGTTACTAACCTTTTCCGAGATGAGATTCTTGCTGCGGATGATCTAACGATTAACTTGGCGGCGTTCAGCGGATGTTTTCGAAAGGAGGCCGGAGCGGCCGGTAAGGATACAAGGGGCCTGCTGCGAATCCACCAGTTCGATAAGGTCGAAATGGTTAAATTCACGAAGCCAGAAGACAGTTACACTGAGCTCGAATACCTCACCAAGGATGCAGAATCCATCCTCCAGTCGCTGGGATTGCACTATCGAATTGTTGAGCTTTCCACCGGCGATCTTGGCGCAAAGGGGTGCAAGTGCTACGACTTGGAACTTTGGTCTCCAGGCGTCGGAAGGTACCTGGAGATTTCAAGCTGCACTAACTTCGAATCCTATCAATCCAGGAGGGCAAATATTCGATTCCGCCGTGAGCAAGGTGCGAAACCAGAGTTTGTCCACATCTTAAATGGCTCGGGCCTGGCCACTCCAAGGCTCTTTAGCGCAATCGTGGAAGCTTTTCAGCAGGGTGACGGCTCAGTGGTGATCCCAGAGCCGTTGCGATCTTATGTCGGTACCGACCGATTATCGGTTTGACCACAGTCCCAAACGTTCGCGTTTCGCGG
>JAFAFM010000237.1 GCA_023423495.1 Armatimonadota bacterium | reverse complement strand
GGTAACAGTTGCTCCAAATGCCGTCTGCCATTATGCGTGATAATCAGAATGTCAACACGTGGCGCTGGATAAGGGTTTTGGTTTGGGTCGATTATCACACAGTCTTCTTGAGAATCGATCATCTGGGTTCTACCGTGAGGCTGGATGTTGAGAGTAGCTTCAATTGTATACTGCTTCAGCCCGTGATTCATATTCTTCCCACCACCCCACCGGAAGTCAACGGGCTGGTTGACTATTGCCGCCAACTTCACAAGAACTGGCCTGGTGAAAGTGCAAGGTGGTGGATTGTATCCCCAAAGGTGGCACCAGGAGCGGGAGAAGCCTGGCCAGAAGTTCGCTTTAATCAGTTCGACGCCAACGCTACCAGTCTGGAAGCTGCCCTCGATCAAACGCGCGAAAAGGTCGCCGTGCTTCATTACGTCGGCTACGGGTACGACCATCGGGGTGTTCCAGATTTTCTCCCGAAGGGGCTAGAAGCGTGGAAAGCCAAGGGCAACAAGTTGGTCACCATGTTCCACGAGATTTACGCCAGCGGCCCCATGTGGAAGAGCGAATTTTGGCTGAAAAAGAAGCAGATCAGAATTGCCCAAGAGTTGGTAGACCTCTCGGACCGCTGGGTCACCAGTTGCGTCGACTGGCATACACGGCTTGTGGTCGAATTCGGCGCCGACCCCAACCGCGGTTGCATGATTCCGATCAGCTCAGCTATTGATCCAATACACCCGATTGATCCAAATGTGCCCTGGCCGTTCGAAGAGAAAAAGCAGATCGATATCGCAATCTTCGGTTTCGACCGAACCCGTATGCTCTCGCTGCGGGCGCACAAAAACCTGCTTCATATGCTCGCTGATCGCGGGCATATCCACCGGGTGGCCTTGATCGGCAAGGCGCCATCGCCGTCTATCGAGGCTGAGATAGACAAAATGCTCGCCAAGGCAGGAGTGATCGGTCGAACCGAAAGGTTGTACGACGCGGACGCGGAGGACATTTCAAATCGCCTTGCACGCTGCACACTGTCCTTCAGTTACTACCCTTTCGGAATCCTTTCCAAAAGCAGCGCTTTCGCCGCCTATGCTACTCACGGCGCTATTACTCTCATTCCGCCCGACCAGCAGACCGGCGAGGGGCCATTCATGGTTAATGACGACACTCGGCCCGAAATCTGCTACATGTCCCTTCAAACCAAGCCGAAGGACGCGGACACCTCGATCTACCTTTCGAGCAATGTCGCTGCTCAGTTTGCGGCCGAAGTAGCAAAGGCGTGAAGATTCTCCTCAACTCCCATACGTTCGCGCCCAATATCGGCGGAATCGAGTCGATGTCGCTTGTACTGGCGGATGAGTTTATTAAGGCTGGTCACGAGGTGAAAGTCGTGACCCAGACTCCAGCTGGTGAATCTCCACCCAACCTGCCTTACCCAGTACTGCGTCATCCGGGCCGGTCGGAACTCATCCACGCCGTGAGGTGGAGCGACGTTGTCTTCCACAACAATATCAGCTTGCAGACTGCATGGCCCTTACTGCTCGTGCGTCGGCCTTGGGTTATCGTTCACCAAACCTGGATTCGCGCCGTGGATGGGAGCATCAACCGGGCCGAGAAAGTAAAACGATGGGCCATCCGCTTCGCCCACCAAATCGCTATTAGCCAAGCCGTTGCAGACGACGTCAATGGCTGCAAGGAGATCATCGGAAATTGCTATAACTCGTCGCTGTTCCGTGAGCTTCCCGGCGTCCTCAGAGATCGCGATGTGGTGTTTGTTGGCAGACTGGTGAGCGATAAAGGCGTGGATTTGGCAATCCGGGCAGTTGCAGAGATTCCAGACACAACGCTCACAATTATCGGTGGTGGGGAAGAGGAGGAAGCGCTCCGCAACCTTGTGACGGAACTCAACCTTCAAGACCGGATTACCTTCACCGGGCCACTTTCCGGGGAGAGTCTGGTCGAGCAGATCAACAGGCACCGGGTGATGGTCGTACCATCCCGTTGGAAAGAGCCATTCGGGATAGTTGCCCTCGAAGGCATCGCCTGTGGATGCACCATAGTCGGTTCAGAAGGCGGGGGCCTCAAGGACGCCATCGGTCCCTGCGGCCTGACCTTTGAGAACGACAATCTCGCAGACCTAACGGAAAAGCTAGCGACAATGCTGTCGGACCAAGAACTGTACAATCGCTGCCGGCAAGTGGCGTCAGCCCATCTGGGACGATTCACGGCTCCTGTGATCGCTGCGGCCTATCTTAAGGTCTTTGAGCGCGTGATCCGTCGCTAATCGCACCACAAGGGCCCGGAATGGCCCAATTCTTGTAAGTTTCTATCGGACGTCGCTAGTTCCGTCAGCAGGCTGTAGCCTAAACTGATAAGACGTTCCGTCAACCTATGCTGCTTTTGAGCCATCCAACAGGGAGCCAATTCGTGAGAGAGGCGCTTCGTGCATTCGACGAAGCAGGATGGCTGAAAGAGTTTTGCACCCCCTTGTCATGGCGGTCAGATTCCGTTGTCGCCAAGATGGTGCCCGAACGCGTCCGACGTCAATGCGAACGGCGAAGCTACAGCCCATCCTTCCGGTCTCGCACCAAAACCGCGCCAATCCGCGAAGCTGGGAGGCTCTTTGCCAGTTCAGTTGGCTGGCAGTGGCCTATCCGTCACGAGGTCGGGCCCTGGTCCATTGATGCAGTCTGCCGGTCACTCGATGCCTGGGTGGCTCGCCGCCTCGGTGGTGTGTCCGAGTTAAGCGCAGTTTATGCCTATGAGGATGCGGCAGACAGTACTTTCCAAGCCGCCCATAGTCGGGGATTGAAAACCATCTACGAGCATCCGGTGGGCTACTGGCGAGACGTCAAACAGATTTTTGAAGAGGAACGAGACCTCAACCCAGCCTACGCTTCGGTCCTTCAGGGGATCGATGACAGTGAGGCCAAGAGGGAACGCAAGGACCGCGAAATCGGCCAAGCGGATCTTATCGTTGTGCCCAGTTCGTACTCGGCTCGGACCCTGGAACTCTGCCCGGTGCTGAAAGGGAAGATTGCGGTTGTGAACTATGGCGCACCGCCAGTGACGATCGACGCCCCAATTCCTGGCCAGGGCAAACTTCGCGTCCTATTTGTGGGCTCCGTTCAACAGCGCAAAGGTATCTCTTACTTTATCGAGGCGTGCCAGTCTCAGGGCGACAACATCCAGGTTACGGTGATCGGGTCACGGGTAGCAGAATGCAAGCCGGTAGATGATTTCGTAACGGGCGTCAACTACATTCCCACCGCGCCGCACAGCGAAGTCCTGGAGCACATGCGCAATCATGACGTTTTGGTTCTGCCGTCTCTCTCGGAAGGTTTCGGACTCGTTGTTCTAGAAGCGATGTCTCAGGGAATGACCGTGATCGTGAGTGAAAATACGGGCGCTGGTGATGTGATTCAAAATGGAGTTCAGGGGTTTGTCGTACCGATAAGATCATCAGAGGCAATTTCAGAAAAGCTTTCCATGTTAGCCAGTAACCGAGAAAACCTTGAGCAGATGAGAATTGCCGCTCTCGAGCGCGCCCGACAGTGCACGTGGGATGTCTATCGCCAATCGTTGGTGGAGGCAGTTGCGCCGTTTGTTGGAGGAAGCCGTTGAGTGTAGCCCTCCCCGCTGCCGCGACACCTATTTACGGGTCGATGAAGCTGATCCGTAATCTGATCTGGCTCTACTTTTTCTTGCTGATCTTTGAGGGCTTCTTGCGAATGATCTTGCCGATGTTCGCAGATGCTTTGCTCGTGGCCCGAGATCCATTCCTACTGATCATGTACTTGGTCGCGCACGTCACCCGGGTGTTTCCCTGGAACAAGTACGTCGTCTTGCTATGGCTGCTCGGGGCGATCACCCTAATATTTGGATTTGCTCAAAATCCGAATATTCCAGTAGTCACCCTTTACGGGTTTCGGGTTGCCTTCTTGCACGTGCCACTGATGTTTCTCATCCGGAATGTCATGGATGATAAGGACATCATAGTATTCGGCAAATGGTTCTTGATTCTAAGCATTCCCATTGCGATATTGATGGCCATGCAGTTCACCATGGGGCCGAACCACTGGCTGAACCGGGGACTCGACATGCAGTTCGCCCAGATCCAGTCGGCGGGTGGCAAAATCCGACCTCCGGGAACCTTTACCTTCACTCTTGGCCCGAGTATTTTCTATGCCTTCGTAACCTCGTTTCTGATGTACGACCAGTTCCACAAAGGAAACTATCCGAAGTGGCTCGTTGTCGCGGCGACCGCGGCCACTTGTGTGGCGCTTGCCGTATCCGGGAGCCGATACGCTCTGGCCAGTGTGGGAACAGTCATCCTCTTAGCCGTTGTAGCCGTGCTTCTCGCGCGTCCCAAGGCAATTTCCGGATTCGTGCGATTTGCATTCGTGGTAGCTCTTGGCCTCCTCATTGCGAGTCAGTTTTCCGTCTTTGGCGAAGGCGCCGATATCTTCTCATCGAGAATTCTCGCAGCTGGTGAACATGAAGGCGGCTTTAAAGGCTTTTTGATGCGCGCGTTCGGCGAATATATCGTTGCCATTGGGAAGGTGGAACACGCGGAGCTAACTGGGGCAGGGCTAGGATTTGGCACCAACGCCGGTGCAGCGCTGATGACGTCGGCTCGCGGCTTTACGCTCGCCGAAGGCGAGTGGGCGCGCGTCATTCTTGAACTGGGTCCCTACATGGGATTGGCTGTCCTTGCCATGCGCCTTGGTCTCGTCATCTGGATGGGATTGAAGAGTTTTAATGCAGCCAAGCTTGGGCACATGCTTCCGATCATGCTGTTCGGAAGCTGTGGCACGGTCATCTTAACCGGCCAGTGGGGCCAAACCACGGTTTTGGGCTTTGCTGCTTTGGGCGGCGGGCTTTGCATCGCTGCTTTGCCAGCCACCAAGCGGAGAGCTGGAGTCAAAACTTGAGGATTCTCCTCGTTGGCCCTTACGCACTGGACCGCCAATACAGCATCCCGGCCTTCGTGTCGGCTCTTAAGACTGGTCTCTGCGACCTTAATCAGCAGGTCAAAACTTGTGCACCTCAAGAATCGCGCGGAGGCAGAGCGCTCAAGCCACTATTGCGACGTCGTTCCGCGTTCTATGACAAGTTCGTGGCTTTTCTGCCCGAGTTACGCAGGAAGGCGAAAAATGCCGATGTCGTTCTTATTGCGGAGCACGGCTACGCTATTTACCAAAAGTCGCTGCGCAACAAGCCTCACGTCGTCGTCTGCCACGACCTTATTGTCGCAAAAGCTGCCCTCGGTGAAATAAACGATTGGCCGCTTACGATCCCGGCGAAGCGGTACCAGTTCTCGATCCTTAAACACTTACGTGCAGCTGACCGGGTGGTTTGCGCCAGTGAATGCACTCGGCAGGATGTGCTGCGACTCACGAACCGACCGCTCGAAAAAACGCCTCTGATCTACGACGGATTCGTACGCCAGATGCCCCGAATGTCTGAAGCAGAGTCGGCAGAAGTTCTTCAAAACACCGGGATTCCGCTGGATTCCGATTGGTTCATGCACATCGGCGGCAACCAACCGAATAAGAATAAGATCGGCGTCGCAAAAATTTATGCCGAACTTCAAAAGCATGCAGCAACTCGGTCACTTGGTTTGGTAATGGCGGGAGCCATGCCATCGGATGAAGTTCGTGAAGTGCTGGCGAATGTCCACGATCCGAGCAAGGCGCACTTTTTGAACCTGCCGTCGGATGAGCAGGTCAGAGCCCTGTACTCCCGTGCCAGAGCTTTACTTTTCCCTTCAAGTTATGAAGGATTCGGCCTGCCGATCATCGAGGCGCAGTCTGCCGGCTGCCCCGTAATCACGACGAACCGACCTCCAATGACAGAAGTGGCGGGCGATGCTGCTATTCTCATCGATCCCACGAACCCCGTACAGGCAGCAAAGGAGATCGCTGCCCAAATGGCCAACTTAACAGAATTTATCCCCAAGGGACTAGCTAACATCGAGCGGTTTTCGACCGATCTCATGGCGAAGAACTATCTTGAGGTCTTCAAGGAGATGGTCTAGTGCGGGTTCTTCGCAAAGTGGCCAAACTTCTTTCATCACTGCTCTACGGGTTCACACTCCTCTGGCCTTGGCCAATCCGCCGTTGGATGCTCAACGCATTTTTCGGTTACAAAATCGATCGAACGGCGAAAATTGGACTTTCATGGATCCGCCCTCGCCGACTTGTCGTCGGCAAAGGCTCCTACATCGGACACCTGAACGTCGTGAAGGGGCTGGACGACCTGATCATAGGAGAAGCGGTGGTGATTGGCCGCATGAACTGGATAACCGCGTTTCCGTCAGGGAACAGTGACCACTTTACAGAGGACCCAAATCGTCATCCTGCCCTTATCGTCGAGGACCATGCCGGGATTACCAACCGTCACATCATCGATTGCACCAGCAAGATCACGGTCGGACGCATGTCCACTGTCGCTGGATTTCAATCTCAGTTCCTGACGCACAGCATTGACCTGCAAGAATCGCGACAGCGCTCCAAGGAAATTGTTATAGGCGAATACACTTTCGTAGGAACAGGGGTGATCGTTTTTGGTGGCGCGATTTTGCCGCCCAGATCTGTTCTTGCAGCTGGATCGGTATTGACCAAGCCATACAATGAGCCAGATATGCTTTATGGCGGCGTGCCCGCCAGACCCATCAAAGGCATCGCTCCTGGTGCCAAATACTTCACCCGCGAAGAAGGATTTGTAAAATAGAGGGGCTGAAAGCTTAAACATGTGCGGAATTAATGGTGCTCTGCGATATCGCCCCGGATCTCCCATCGAGGAGCCCGAAATTCTGCTCGTGCGGGACCTCATGGCGACGCGAGGTCCTGATTCGGCTGGTTGCTGGATCTCGCCAGATGGCTCCGTAGGGTTCGGGCATCGCCGACTATCGATCATCGATTTAAGCGCCGAAGGCAACCAGCCGATGTCCGACTCAACTGGTCGTTATATCATCACCTTTAACGGCGAAATCTACAACTATCAAGCGCTGCGCGACGAACTTCTAGCAGCCGGGCACGAATTCCGAAGCCGCTCCGACACCGAAGTCATCCTCCGACTATATTCGTTGCATGGGCCAAGGATGCTCGAACGACTTCGCGGGATGTTTGGGCTGGCGATTTGGGATACGCAAGACCGAACTCTCCTGCTGGCCAGAGATGCCCTCGGAATCAAGCCGCTGTACGTCGCTGATGACGGCCAAACGCTTGCCTTTGCGTCCCAAGTGAAGCCTCTGCTGGAATCGTGCAACGTCGATACCTCACCCGAACCAGCCGCCCATTTTGGATACTTTTTGCTCGGACACGTGCCCGAGCCATATACGCTGTACAAGGGGATTCGGTCGCTTCCGGCTGGTTCCTATATGCTGATTGAAAATGCAGGTTCGCGACGACAAGTCCAATACTACGACCCTAAATCGTGGCTACTTGTCGATCCCGTGGTCGGTAATCGGCAGGAGCTTCGCGAGGCTCTTGTGGACACGATTCGTCACCACTACGTCGCGGACGTTCCGGTTAGCCTCTTCCTCTCAGCCGGAAAGGATTCCACTACGATGCTTGCCCTGGCTTCGGAAGCAGACCAGCCTAACGTCAAGGCAGTCACTCTCGGTTTCAAGGAATTCGCTGGAACCCAGGATGACGAAACCATTCTGGCCTCGGAAGTTGCCCAGCAGTACGATGCCGAACACATTGTTCACTTCGTAACCAAGGATCAGTTTCGCAACGACATCGACACCCTTTACCGCGTCATGGATCAGCCAAGCGTGGACGGCGCCAACACGTACTTTGTATGTCGAGTAGCGGCCGAGCACGGAGTTAAGGTGGCCATGTCCGGGCTTGGGGCCGATGAAGTATTCGGCGGATATCCATCCTTCTTCCAAGTTCCAAAGATGACCCGGAACCTGGGATGGTCAAAGTCCTTGCCGTTCTTGGGGCGCGGATTTCGGAAGACGGTACAGGGACTGAAGCTTCATCCTTCACCGAAGTTCGCCGGTTTGGTCGAATATGGCTCTTCCGTGGAGATGGCCTATCTCTTGAGGCGCGGACTCTACATGCCCTGGGAGATTTTCGAATTCCTCGATCCTGATTTCGCGCGAACAGGTTGGGAGACGCTCGACATCGAAGGCCAATATCGCAGCTTGACCACCGGTCTGCCGACAACTCACGCTAAGGTGGCGATGCTTGAGTTCACGAGCTATATGCAACATCGACTCTTGCGCGATAGCGACTGGGCGAGCATGGCCAGTTCATTGGAGCTTCGGGTTCCGTTTGTCGACACTGAGTTCCTGCAGAGAATCGGCCCGTGGGTTGCCTCGTCGTCGCCACCCAACAAAAACGACATGGCCCTGTGCCCGAAGAATCCTCTTCCTCAGGAGGTCCTCAACAAGCCAAAAACCGGTTTCAATATCCCGGTGGCCGACTGGACCTCTTCGAAAGCGCCTGGGAGTGAACCACCCCTGCGTCAGTGGTCGAAGCTTGTGTACCGACAGTTCGCCGGTTCAGATATGCTCGTGAAATCGAGGATCCCGGCCTAGCTTATGGCGAAGATCCTTCACGTCATTCACTCCGCCAATTTAGAAGGTGGCGGCCCGATCGAGGGCGTCAGGCAACGCGGCAAAGTGCTCGAAGAGATGGGTCACGAAATCACCGTTGCGACACTAGATGTGACCAAGCCCAAGCACATCGGCCTCCCGGTAATCCCGCTCGGCGAGCAGGATGGTGGTTATGGCAAAAGTCAAAAGATTCTAGATTGGCTTTCGTCGAATCACGACAGATTCGATCACGTCATCGCTAACGGAATCTGGCAGTTTCATAGCTTTGCCGTTTGGAAGGTGCTGAACCCCATTGGCAAGCCCTACTTTGTCTTCCCCCACGGCATGCTGGACCCCTGGTTCAAACGTGCCTACCCGCTGAAGCATCTTAAGAAATCGGTCTATTGGAGGCTGATCGAATCCAAAGTCTTGCGCGACGCCGAGGCTGTCCTGTTCACTTCTGAAGAAGAGCGGCTGCTGGCGCGAGAATCTTTCCGACCCTACAAAGTGAAAGAGCGGGTTGTCCGCTATGGGACCGCGGCACCTCAGGGCAATTCAACCGAGCAGGCGGCGATCTTCAGGGAATCTTTCCCCAAACTAGGAAAGGCCCCATTCCTGTTATTTCTGAGCAGAATTCATCCCAAGAAGGGCTGCGACATCTTGCTGGAAGCATTTGCCGAAGTCGCGAAAAGCAGGTCCAATCTCAATCTGGTCATCGCCGGTCCCGACCAAGTCGGTATGCAGAAGGATTTGCAGGTTCGGGCAAAGGAAATCGGCCTTAGCGATCAAGTGCATTTGACCGGGATGCTGAAGGATGACCTTAAATGGGGTGCCTATCATGCTTGCGAAGCCTTCATCTTGCCTTCGCACCAGGAGAATTTTGGAATTGTGGTCGCAGAAGCACTGGCCTGTTCCAAGCCCGTCTTAATCACAAACAAAATAAACATTTGGCGTGAAATACAGGCGGCGGGCGCCGGGATTGTAAATGACGACGATTTGCCCGGAACGGTGTCTTCGCTCAATGCTTGGTTATCATTGTCTACAGAGGACCAGCTAAGCATGGGCAGGAACGCGAAACGTTGTTTTGAAGACAACTTCGAGATCCGCGCCGCGGCACAAAGCTTGCTTCAAGTTTTATCGGGGGAAGATGTCGACCACGCACGTCCATAGCCAAACAGGGAAGCATTCGTCGCCATGGACCAAAGGTGACCGCATCAAAATGCAGCTCTGGGGGATTG
>JAFAFM010000236.1 GCA_023423495.1 Armatimonadota bacterium | reverse complement strand
GCTTGGGCCCAGTCCACGGGCCGACAAATGAGGTTCGAATCTGGTATCCTCTTTTCTCCGCGTCGTTATGCTTCCCCCTGGCGGCGGATCCCAACCAGAGATTCAGAAAAATGGCAAAGAAAGTCACCGGAAACATCAAGTTGAATATCCCTGCAGGCAAAGGTACGCCGGCTCCTCCCGTGGGTCCAGCGCTCGGCCAAGCGGGCATCAACATGATGGAGTTCCTCAAGAAGTTTAACGAAATGACGGCTCCCCAGATGGGCTTCGTACTCCCAGTCGAGATCACGGTTTATGAAGATCGATCCTATGCGTTCGTGGTCAAGCAGCCGCTTATGACCGACCTGATCAAGCGAGCCGCGGGCATCGAAAAGGGAGCCTCCAACCCCAAGACGGAGAAAGTTGGCGTGCTAACGCGGGACAAGCTCCGCGAGGTCGCCAAACTGAAGATGAAGGACCTCAACACCGAAGACGAAGAGATGGCGATGAATATCGTTGCCGGATCAGCTCGCTCGATGGGCGTCAGGGTCGAAGGCTAACCCAGAAAATCCAAAAGCCCCAAGTCATTTCTGATTTGGGGCTTTTTTTATTCGCTGGCGTACCAAACTTTGGAAGATTATGAAACCGTCTGGCATTTCAGCGGTCCAAATAATTGATCGTCTTACGATAATTGATTTTAGATGAGGCTTTTAAGTCTAGTTTCCTTGTTAGGATTGGCGGCGCTCTCCTTCTGTCAAAGTCCTGAGAATAGCGCCCACCTGCCGTCACAAGCGGCGGCTGACGTGCTGCGCGACTTTGCCGGGACCGAAGGAGCATTTCTTGCTGCTGGTCTCGTGAAGGGCAATTATCAGAAGACGGACGACCTTAGCACCCTCATTCAGTATCCGTCGGACGATGTCGTTATCGTAACGATCACGGGAGCTCAAATCAAGCAGGCATTTGAGCGCTCTTTAAGCCTATTCCCGCAACCGAACCCCAGTTTTCTGCAGATCTCCGGATTCGAAGTCACCTTCTCGAAGGATGCGCCTTCCGGTCAGCGAGTCGTACAGGTACGGTGTAACAACGTAAACTTGGATGAGTCTAAGAATTATCAGATCGCAATGCCCTCCAGTTTGGGACGTGGTGGTCTGGGGTATTTCAAGGTATGGGACAAAACCAAGATCACGAAAACGTTCGAAAACACCTCGGTCGAATCAGTCCTGAAAGGCAAAAAGTTCGTCGAAACCTCATCGCGCTGGGTTTCCTCGGAGTCCTGATCGCGGGCGCAATCGTGACGGCGCAAAAGAGTCCACAAGGTCCCCCGCCTCCTCCACCTACCACTACCAAGTTTGCTTTTGACAAAGCGAAGGCTTGGGAGCATCTCGTCAAGCAATGCTCCTTCGGCCCTCGGAACCCAGGAAGCAAAGGCTACGACGAGGCAAAAGCGTACTTGCTTGCCGAGATGAAGAAGCATTGCGAGAACGTGCAGCTTCAACCCTTCACCCATCGTTGGAGCAAGACGGGCAAGGTCGTCTCCATGGACAACATTGTTGGCGACCAGAATTGGAAAGACGCCAAAGTAAGAATCCTTCTGCTTGCGCATTGGGATACGCGACCCACATCTGATATGGACAGCCGATCGGAGAACCTGGAGAAGCCACTCCTTGGAGCAAATGATGGAGCGAGTGGCGTAGCCGTGCTGCTCGAAGTTATGAGGGCCGTCAAAGGCAAGCTCCCGAAAGATGTCGGCGTAATGTATCTGCTGACCGATGGTGAAGATCTCGGCCCAGATTTGGACGAAATGTTCTTGGGCGCGAGAGCTTTTGCTCGGAAGTTCCCTTCGCCAAGGCCAGACTACGGAATTCTCCTGGATATGATTGGCGACAAGAATCTTCGAATTCCATTGGAGCCGAACAGCTCCCGATACGCCGGCACACTCCAAAAGGAGTTCTATCTCAACGCCAACCGCCAAGGCTTGAAGTCCACATTCCCAATGGTCTACGGCCCGATCATAGAAGATGACCACATCCCGCTAAACGAAGCCGGACTGCCGACTATCGATCTCATCGATTTCGACTACCCTGCGTGGCACACCCAGGAAGACACCGTAGACAAATGCTCAGCAGAATCGCTTGGCAAGGTTGGCTTGGCGGTTGAGTCATGGCTGCTTAAGGAGTCGCCGTTCAAGATCAAGGGTGAAACCGAGCGTTGATGCGACGGTATAAAAGGTCTACATGATCACTCCCTTCGATTGGCAAGAGGGCATCGGTAACCGTGCGCAGTACATCGAATTAAAGCTGAAGCACGGATCGCCAGTGATGGCAGTTTCATTGGCAGAAGGAATTTTGCTGTATACACGGCGACGCCAAGCTCGAAAGATCTTCGAGGTCTACGACCGTCTCGCATTCGCGGCAATCGGGCAGCAATCGGATGTCGAGGCGCTCCGAGCGGCCGCGGTCGAGTTCGCTCACCAAGAGGGCTACAACCGCAGCGAAGAGGACGTCACGATCCAGCGCGTCGTGACCGCCATTAGCAATCCGGTGAAGAAGGCCTTCGCGGATTTCAATGCGGCTCCGCTGGTTGCCCGATCACTATTTGCGGAAGTCGGAGATTCGCCGGATCAAGACATCTTTTACATCCTCGACTACGATGGCGACTTCGCAACTTACCAGAATTCGGTAGTGCTTGCCGGACGCGAGCTTCAGTCCGACAGTTTGTTAGAG
>JAFAFM010000195.1 GCA_023423495.1 Armatimonadota bacterium | reverse complement strand
GACACAGAGTTTGCCAAGTTCACAACACGCAATCACGAACTGCGCGATGCCGGCTGGAAAGCAGACGCCAAGTGGTTCACGATCTTCGGAGCGATGATGTTTTGCACCACGCTCGGCACGATCCTGTGTTGGGCCGTGGGTGGTTATCTGATCGTTTCCAAGCAATTGTCGTTAAGCCAGTTTTGGATGATGCAGGCCTATTTAAGCTTGGTCTATGGCCCGCTACAGTGGTTTGCGGCAGTAAACAACTGGTTCAGCCGGGCCATGGCCGGGGCTGACCGCATCTTCGAGATCATGGATATGGAAGCGGAGAGTTATGGCGACCCCGGAAAGAAGGTGCCAATTACTGGCGAAGTCAAGTTCGAGAACGTTCGCTTTGGCTACGACAAGTCCAATCCGGTGCTTAAAGGGATCGACTTCACGGCTTCGCCGGGAGAGATGATTGGACTCGTTGGTAAATCCGGCGCGGGCAAATCCACGACGATCAACCTTATCTGTCGTTTTTATGAACCAGACTCGGGAAGCATCAAGATCGATGGAGTCGATTACCGCGACATATCGCTTCAAGACTTGCGAAACCAGATCGGCATCGTGCTCCAAGAGCCTTTCCTGTTCAACGGGACAATCGCGGACAACATCGCATACGGAAAGCCGGGCGCGTCGTTCGAGGAGATTGTGACGGCGGCCAAAGCCGCCAATGCGCACAACTTCATCCTGAACAAAAGCGATGGCTATGACACGATCGTGGGAGAAAAGGGCTCCAAGCTGTCCGGGGGTGAGCGCCAGCGGGTGAGCATTGCCCGGGCAATTCTGCACAATCCCAGGATCCTAATTCTTGACGAGGCCACTTCGTCAGTCGATGTAGAGACGGAAAAGCAGATTCAGGAGGCCATAGGACGTCTCATTCAGGGTCGAACAACTTTCGCGATCGCGCATCGCCTATCGACACTCCGCAATGCTTCTCGGCTTATCGTTTTGGATAAGGGAGAGATTGCCGAGATTGGAACGCACGAGGAGTTGATGACGAAGCAGGGTCATTTCTACAAACTGGTCGAAGCTCAAACGGCGATTAATGAGATCATAGGCATCGGAACCGGTGGTTAATGGAGACGTCGCAAGCGCCCTTGTTCAAGTTTGTGGATGGTCTGCCGGAGATCACGACGCCAC
Source organism: Armatimonadota bacterium (assembly GCA_023423495.1). Taxonomy (GTDB): domain Bacteria; phylum Armatimonadota; class Fimbriimonadia; order Fimbriimonadales; family Fimbriimonadaceae; genus 55-13. The sequence goes on along the minus strand of JAFAFM010000195.1, from coordinate 5,753 downwards.
GCGTCTTTCTCCGGGTGGCTCGGCTGGACGAGACTCCGAAAATCGTTCGCTATTTGCTGAAGAACCAGGAGCATCTGCGCCCGTGGGAGCCCAAGCGGGACGCCAGTTACTTCACCGAATATGCGTGGCGGGGCGGCCCGGAACGGGATCGGAATGAGGCAAACGCCGGGACGGCCTTTCGGTTTCGAATGTTCTTGCTGACACCGATCGGCGAACTGGCGCCTACCGACGAGTTCATTGGCACGATCAGCCTCAGGGACATCTCGCCCTGGCCGACGCATTCCGCGACGATTGGCTATTCGCTAGACCACCTGCACCAGGGGCACGGTCTCATGCGGGAAGCCGTTTCGGCGGTCTTGAAGTTCGCCTTTGAAACGCTGCACCTCAAGCGGGTCGAGGCTTGCTATATGCCATGCAACGTGCGGTCGCAGAGATTATTGGCGGAGCTTGGATTTCAGCAGGAAGGAATTCTGCGCAGTTCCTTGGAGGTGAATGGGCAATGGGAGGACCACATCATATGTTCATGTCTGAACAAAGATTGGCGACCGACATCCTAATCAGACCATCGGAAGAACGGGACGATGTGGCCTTCGCGCGCCTGTTCTCCCTGCTGACGTCTGCCCCCTACGACGTTCAGGCGTTGAGGGACCGCAGAAAACGATATGGTGAGCGTCGGTCGACGTCGCTCGTCGCTGAACTTGATGGCGAAGTTCGCGGGATTGCTGAACTTATGGATTCTGGGGCGGTCGGCAACGCTTTCTGCCGCATTGTCGTCCAACCCGAATTTCGGCGAAAAGGCATCGGATCAAAGTTGGCAGAAACGCTGAGCGGTAACCCCTTATTTTCAGCGAAGAAGGTGTTTACTCAAATTCGGGACGACGAACCGGAATCGTTGTCATTTACCGAGTCTCTCGGGTTCCGCAGGAAGGCGCATGTATTTGAATCCTATATCGATCCAAGCAAGTTCGAATTCCAGAAGTTTGCAAGCTTCGTAGAGCAAATCAAATCGTCTGGATTGAGAATCACAACCCTTGCCGAGTTGGGCGTGCGCGAGGAGACTCTCTACAAGGTTTGGGAGTTGGAGAACATCACCGATCTTGAGATTCCGGGCCTCGATCCCGACCAATTGCCATCTTGGGAAGATGCCAAACGCGCCTTTTACACCGCGCCGTGGTTCAAGCCCGAAGGAGAGTTCTTGGCGCTGGATGGAGGCCGATTTGTTGGCGCGTCAGCGGTCGCTGAGCTTGCCCCGGGAATCTGGAATGTGCTCCACACATGCACGCTGCGGGATTACCGTGGAAGAGGCATCGCTACGGGCCTTAAGGCACTCGCGACCCAATTCGCCAAGGAGCAGGGTTCCACACTTCTCAAGACAAACAACCACAGCGAAAACGAACCCATGCTCTCGATCAACCGTAGGTTCGGCTTCGAACCTCTACCAGGTTGGTTCGAACTTACAAAGGAGAGTCAAACACAATGAATCCAAACGGAATAAAGATCTTCTATCAACCCAAGGATCGCCTTCGTCTGACCTTGGAGGATCGCTCTTATCTGACCGTCAAGCCAGCTTGGTCGGCACCTTTAACGCGACCGTCGAAGTTTCTGGCGCTACTGGATAGTAAGGGCGAAGAAATCACTACCATCAACGATCCGGAGGAGCTCGACGAGGCATCGCTGGCGGCTGTCCAACAAGAGTTGCACCGGCGCTACCTAACCGCGACGGTTCACAAGATCACCCATGCCAAGAGCGAGTTCGGCGCAGGGTATTGGCACGTGGTGACCGATCGGGGCGAGAGAGACTTCGTAACCCAAAGTCTGCAAGAGAACGCCCAGTGGCTCTCACCAGTTCATCTGCTCCTCGTGGATGTCGACGGGAACCGGTTCGAGATTCCAGATGTCTCGGCGCTGGACGAGCGCAGCCGTATGTACGCCGAGGCAATGTTGTAGGGAAAAGTTCTTCCTACGACTCTTCGCCGGTCTCTTCTTCTTCCTGACCCTCGTAGTTCTCGCCGGCCTCAAGCTCGCCGTCGTCCTCATCTTGGACAATCCGAGCGATCGAGCGGACGGTATCCCCAGAAGCTAGGTTGATGAGCTTCACACCTTGGGCCACGCGCCCGGTGGTTCGAATCTCCTTCACACGGATACGGATTCCCTTTCCGCCTACGGTCATTACCAGCAGACGATCTTCGTTCTCGACAACTTCGGCACCCACGATCTTGCCTGTCTTCTCCGTGCAGTTCATTGTGAGGATGCCGGAGCCGCCACGACCCTGGAGCCGGTACTCGCCCAGTTCGGTTCGCTTGCCGTAGCCATTCTCGCTGACCACCAGGAGCGTGTTCTCTTCGTTCACCACTTCAGCGCCAACGAGCATGTCTTCACGGCTGGTGTCCTTAAACTTAATCGCACGGACACCACCCGCAGCACGGGACCTGGAAGTCGCGTCCTTTTCGTTGAACCGAATGCTTTGGCCCTCTCGAGTGATCAAAATCACATCGTCGTTGCCCCGAGTCTTGAGAACCCAGCCAAGTTCGTCGCTTTCCTCGATATCGAACGCCTTCAAACCGTTGTTGCGGATGTTTGCAAAAGCGCTCATGGGAGTGCGCTTAATCTCAGCCCAACGATTCTCGCCCGTTCCTCGGGTGACCATGGTTAGGAACCCTTCTCCGCTCAGATCCTTGACGCTGATTGTCGCCGTTACCCTTTCTCCACCCACAATCTGGATGTAGTTGATCACGGGCATACCCTTGGCATAACGGCCCGACTCCGGAATTTCGTATGCCTTCAGCTTGTAGACCCGGCCGCGATCCGTAAAGAACAGGATCGTGTGGTGGGTATTCACCTGGAAGAGGTGTGCAGGTTCATCGTCGGCCTTCAAGGTGTTGTTGACACCCTTACCGCCTCGCTTCTGAGCACGGTAAGCATCAATGCTCACCCGCTTGATGTATCCATCTCGAGAGATCGAGATGATCGCCTCTTCTTCCGGGATCAAGTCCTCTTCGGTGAAGTCTCCAGCCTCCCGGGTGACAATCTTCGTCCGACGCTCGTCGCCGTGCTTATCTCGCAATGCCGTGATCTCATCACGAATCACCTGTCGAAGGCGCTCCTCGCTGTTGAGGATGTCCATCAAGTTCTGAACACGCAACAGCGCGGCCTTATACTTGTCTTCCAGCTCCTGCTGGTTCAACCGCGTTAATTGCCGAAGCTGCATGGCAAGGACGGCGTTCGCCTGGAAGGGCGACATGTCGAACTCTCGCACCAAAGCGACCATTGCCGCGCGAGGGTCCGCAGAGTTCCGAATGATGGCGATGATGTCATCCAGGAACCGGCGGGCAATCTGATAGCCCTCGTTGACGTGGACTTCTTCAAGCGCTCGGTAAAGTTCGTACCGAGTTCGGCGCTCCACCACGATGCGGCGGTGCTTCAGGTACTCGTCGAGCAAGACGATGATCGGACAGGTTCGGGGGGCGAAGTCTGCCAAGCCGAGCATAATGGCCCCGAACGTGGTCCGCAGCGCGGTGTGCTTCAGGAGATAGTTCAGCGCCTTGTTCGGGTTGACGTCGCGCCGAATCTCGATCTCAATTCGCATTCCGCGCTTGTCGGAGTAATCCTGTACGTTGAGGATGCCGTCGAACTTGCGCTCCTTGGCAATACTTGCAACGGACTTCACCAGGTTCTCCTTGTTGACCTGATAAGGCAATTCGGTCACCACGATGACAGACTTACCCGCGTCGCCGGGCTCGATCATGGTCTTGGCCTGCATGATGATGCTGCCGCGGCCCGTTTCATAGGCGCTGCGGATGCCCTTGGTTCCCATGATGATCCCATAGGTTGGGAAGTCCGGACCTGGCATCAACTCCATCACCTCATCCAGGGTGCTGTCCGGATTGTCCAGCCGAAGCAAGAGTGCGTTGCTCACCTCGGTCAGGTTATGGGGCGGAAGGTTAGTAGCCATGCCGACGGCAATACCCTGAGAGCCATTGCAGATCAAGTTCGGGAACTTGCTCGGCATGACCGTCGGCTCTTTCAAAGTGGTGGAGTAGTTGTCGATCCAGTCGACCGTCTCCTTGTCCAGATCCTCCATCGCCTCCATGGCGAGAGGGGTCAAGCGACATTCCGTGTATCGCTGGGCGGCAGGGCTATCGCCGTCCACTGAGCCAAAGTTCCCCTGACCTTGGATCAGCGGGTAGCGAAGTGACCAAGACTGCGCCATGCGCACCAGGGTTGGATAGATGACCTGGTCTCCGTGCGGGTGGTAGTCACCCGAGCACTGACCGGTAACTTTGGCGCACTTGACGTAATTGCTGTCCGGCGAGAGGTTAAGTTCCCGCATTGTGAAGAGGATGCGGCGCTGGACGGGCTTCAAGCCATCTCGCACGTCGGGAAGGGCACGCGCGATGATAACGGACATCGCGTAGTTGACATAGGAGCGGCCAAGCTCTTCGTCTACGGCGATAATGGAAATATTAGGGTCTTGTTCTGACACGTGTTCAAATTCCAGGACGTTCCGGGCACGGCAAAAGCCGCGCACTTTCGAACGGGGTCGCTAGGTGAAAGTATACCCATTTTGAATCTACGTAGCCTTTTGTGAGGTTGCTTGGTGGCTCAGATATATTGCGCGAGATCGGGTTTGTTGGGCTGAGTACGGTTATTCCAGTGGTGGAGGGGCCACTCAATGAACGCGGCGGGAGAAAGTGGTGTATGGTAAAGGACACCAACTAAAGAACTCACACCGACCGCTCCTAGCTAGAGCCCTCAATGCGAGCTCGATAACCGCGCTCGAAAGTGCGCAAGGAGCCTTCCATGACCGACGACCGTGCTGATTACGCCGCGAAATCCATTCTCGAAAATCACCCAAATGACGAGACCATTCGCATCGCGATCGATAACCCAAACGATTGCAAGCCAACGATGAACGCATTAAAGCGCCTGGGCTGCAAGGTGAAGCTAGAGAAGATGGGCGAGATTATGGTCGTGAGTAAGCCAGAGCCAAGTCGATAAGTCGTCGTCACTCGCGTCAAACTCAAAGATAGCAGCTCCCCGCATTGTTTCAGCACGCAACCTGTCCATAGTCATCTGCGTCCCTACAGTGTGCGGCAAAGCGGATGGGGGTGGATCGTGCTAGGTTTTTTGTTGATCCTGGGGGCTGTCCTCACCCACAAGGCTGCGAATCCAACTTCGGCTTTGGGCAAGACGTCGTTTGGGAGGTGGACCCAGTCAACTAGTGACTGGCCGTCTCGTGGCCGACGCACGGCCACTGCGGGCAGCCAACTGCAGGGCACATTGGTCCTTTTGGGTGCGCTCTCAATCGCTGGGGGAATCGCAAATATTCGTAAAGCGGGCAAATCAGAGTGGGTGGGATTTGTGACAAGGCATCTCTGTAGGTGCGGCCGTCTCAGTCGCTTACCAAAGTTAGGAAATTGCAGGCTTCCATAAAGCGTTAGAATCGAGCATGGTCCTCGATCCAATTGCTTTGGAACTTAGCGGCGGAATGAATAACGTCGCCCGACACTTTATGCGCTCGGAGCGGTTCAAGGGTGCGGATGAGCCTGACTGCTGCTGGGTTACCTCTTCGATCGGCTTTCCTGTTTATTCTTGCGTTTTTGAGTCCAAGTTCGCAGCCGAAAGCGCCGATGCAAGAATCGACGAGATCATGGGCAAAATGAAGTCAAACGGCAGCCCTTGGTGTTGGTTTGTCACCCCAGCCAGCCAGCCTTCAGACCTTGCCGCTCGGTTGGAGGCCAGGGGTCTAGAAC
>JAFAFM010000160.1 GCA_023423495.1 Armatimonadota bacterium | reverse complement strand
CTTACACCGACTATGAGGCAACGATTCCTCTCACGTTGGTTGCGGAAGAACTTAAACAGCCTCGCGAGACCTTCCTCCTGCGTCGTGGAGAATACAACCTTCTGGGAGAGAAGGTCACCCGGACTTTACCGAGCGCACTCGGCTCTTTTCCTAAAGATCAGCCGCTGAACCGGCTTGGGTTGGCCCGTTGGTTGGTGGCGAAGAACAATCCGCTCACCTCCCGCGTTTTCGTGAACCGGATTTGGCAGCATCATTTCGGCCATGGCATCGTCAAGACCGCCGAAGATTTCGGAAGCCAAGGGGAATGGCCCTCCAATCCTGCATTGCTGGATTACCTCGCGGTTACGTTTGTCGAGCAAGGCTGGAGCATGAAGAAGCTTCACCGGCAGATTGTCACATCGGCCGCCTTCCGACAACGGTCCTCGGCCAGCAAGGACAAGCTCTCAAAGGATGCCGAGAACCGCCTGGCGTCACGAGGGCCACGTTTCAGGCTGGATGCGGAAGTTATTCGGGACAAGGCGTTGACCGTGAGCGGGCTACTCGTAGACCGCCTCGGTGGAAAGGGGTTCAAGCCCTACCAACCCGAAGGGATCTGGGAGGCGATCGCGTTTACCGAGAGCAACACTTCCCGCTACGCACAGGATCAATCCGACGACATTTACAGACGGAGCCTCTACATGTTCTGGAAGCGGACGAGTCCCCACCCGGTGATGCTCGCTTTCGATGCTCCGATGCGCGAAGCTTGCACAGTTCGGCGATTTAGAACAAATACACCGTTGCAAGCTTTGGTTTCGCTTAACGAACCAGCATTCTTGGAGGCATCGCGTTACCTGGCGCAACGCGTTCTCCAGGAAGAGGTCGACGACAAGGCCCTACTCAATCGTGCGTTCCTCTATGCCCTTGGAAGGACGCCAACGTCCAAAGAGGTTTCGATTATGAGTGTCGCCGTCCAGCGCTATCGGGAGCGATTCAAGAATGATCCTGCTGACGCCGAAAAGCTCATTCGAGTTGGCATGGCTCCGATCGATCGCAGCTTGGATGAAAAGGAACTTGCCACCTGGATGATGATCTGTTCCACATTAATGAACACCGACGAATTTTTGACACAGCACTAACCATGGACCCAATCCGAGATTTCGAACTTACAATGACGCGCCGACAGCTGTTCGGCAAAACCGCGATGGGCGTTGGAACGGCTGCGTTGCATCGGCTTTTGGCTGGCTCCGGTTTGGTGGGACTCACTAGCTTGGTCGATGCTCAGGGACAAACCGCCGCCACGCTGCCCGCTAAGGCGAAGAATGTCATTTACCTGTTCATGAATGGCGGCCCCAGCCAATTGGACTTGTGGGATTACAAGCCGAAGATGGGCGACATTTTTGACAAAGAGCTGCCGAACGAGGTTCGACGTGGTCAACGAATCACCACCATGACGAGCGGACAGACTCGGTTCCCGGTTGCTCCCTCCAAGTACAAGTTCGAGAAGTACGAGAACAACGAGGACGGTGTTTGGGTCAGCGAGCTGCTTCCTCACACGGCCAGCGTCGTTAAAGAGCTTTGCGTTGTCAAGTCCATGTGGACGGAGGCGATCAACCACGACCCGGCGGTGACATACATTCAGACGGGAAGCCAACTTCCGGGCCGACCCAGCATGGGCGCTTGGCTCAGCTACGGCTTGGGAAGTGAGAATGAGAACCTTCCGGCATATGTTGTTCTTCACTCCAAAGTCTCGAGTGGCAAAGTGGATCAGGCGCTCTTTTCCAGGTTGTGGGGAACCGGATTTCTTCCGAGTGAACACCAAGGTGTCAGTCTAAGGTCGGCGGGTGATCCGGTCCTCTACTTGAAAGATCCGGATGGTATGGATCGGTCCACACGCCGGGCCATGCTCGATGATGTCGCGGCGATGAACCATCTGCAGCTCGACGAATTTGGGGATCCCGAAATCGCCGCTCGGATTGCCCAATACGAGATGGCGTACAAACTTCAAACGAGCGTTCCCGAACTCATGGACATCTCCAAGGAGACGGACGGCACGTTTGAGCTTTACGGCAAGGAGGCTCGGGAGCCGGGCACCTTCGCCGCAAACTGCCTGCTTGCCCGAAGGCTTGTCGAGCGAGGCGTTCGCTTTATCCAGATCTTCCACCGGGGCTGGGATCAGCACAGCAACCTGACCGGCGACCTGCCGATGCAGTGCAAGGATGTGGATCAGGCGTGTGCGGCTCTCATTAAAGACCTTAAGCGCACCGGTTTGCTAGATGAGACGCTCGTGATTTGGGGCGGTGAGTTTGGTCGTACTATTTATTGCCAGGGCCCGCTGAGCCGCGCCAACTACGGACGCGACCATCACCCCCGCTGCTTCACCATCTGGATGGCTGGCGGAGGTGTCAAGCCTGGCATGGTCTATGGCAATACCGACGACTACAGCTACAACATCGTGGACAAGGAAGGGAACATCATCGATCCGACCCCGGAGACCTTCACTCCAGGTGCCGTTCACGTGCATGACCTCCACGCTACGATCCTCAATCAGCTGGGAGTCGACCACAAGAAACTCACGTACCGATATCAGGGACGGGACTTCCGATTGACGGATGTTCACGGCCACGTTGTTAAAGACCTCTTGAAGTAGTTGGCAAGGCTTGGTATGATCGGCGCATAACCGTGAAAACGTTTGCGTCGATCTGCGTTCTTGTCATCGCCTCCGTTTCTGCCTGGTCACAATCTGTCGACCCAGATCTTTTCTCCGGGATGAACTGGAGGTTGGTCGGTCCGATGCGCGGCGGCCGCTCGTTGGCGGCGGCAGGCTCCGTCCAACGGCCGAAAGAGTATTACTTCGGAGCGACCGGCGGAGGCGTTTGGAAAACCACCGATGGCGGGGTGAACTGGGCACCGGTCAGCGATGGCTTCTTCAACACCGCAACGGTCGGAGCGATTGCGATAGCCCCATCGAATCCCGATATCGTGGTTGCTGGGACCGGTGAACGAGATATCAGAGGCAATATCTCCCACGGTGACGGTGTTTACAAGTCGACCGACGCCGGTAAGACTTGGAAGCACATCGGGTTGAAGGAGACGCAGACGATCTCCCGCATCTTGATTCACCCAACAGATCCTAACATCATGTATGTGGCAGCCCTCGGCCATATCTACGGTCGACATCCTGCTCGTGGCGTGTACAAGACGACCGACGGGGGCCAGACTTGGACGCACATCCTAAAGGGAAGTGATCGCGCTGGCGCCGTGGACCTCGATATCGACCCCAGCAATCCAAATGTATTGGTTGCGAGCATGTGGAATGCTTGGCGCACGCCCTACACTTTGAACAGCGGCGGGCCTGGCAGCGGAGTTTTCAAGTCGACCGACGGTGGGAAGACCTGGTCAGACCTAAGCCACAAAACCGGAATGCCGAGCGGACCGCTCGGGAAAATTGGCGTGTCGATCTCACCGGTCGACAGCAAGCGCTATTGGGCAATTGTGGAAGCCGGCGAAGGAGGAATTTTTAAATCCGACGATGCGGGAGAAACCTGGACTCGGACGAACGAAGATCGGAATTGGCGACAGCGTGCCTGGTACTACACCCACATCTATGCCGACTCCAAGGCGAAAGACACCGTTTACGTTTTGAATGTAGGGTTTGGTAAGTCGACCGACGGCGGAAAGACCTTTTCCGGAGTCAGTGTGCCCCATTCCGACAATCACGATCTTTGGATTGCACCCGATGATCCAAACCGG
>JAFAFM010000150.1 GCA_023423495.1 Armatimonadota bacterium | reverse complement strand
GATCTATACAGCCTCGCACGATCTGCCCGACCATCTCATGGGCATTCCGGAATGGGACTCCCGTGGTTGCGAGGAAGTCGGCTATTTCCGTGGCGGTCGAAAAATCGCCGCGAATGGATTCCGCCATCCGTTCGACATTCCAAGTCGCGGTATCAAGCATGAGGTGGACAAGTTGGATAGAGTCCTTGACCTTTCCCATCGAATCGAACAAGGGGGGCTTGTCATCCTGGGTGTCTCGGTTGTAGCCCAGTGGGAGCGCTTTCAGGGTGGTTGCCAGTGTCACCCAATTCGCGATAACGCGGCCTGTTCGCCCGCGAATCAGTTCGGCCATGTCGGGATTCCGCTTCTGCGGCATGATGGAACTGCCGGTCGTGACGCTGTCATGGAGGGAGACAAAGCCGAATTCTCTCCCTGACCAAAGCACGAGTTCCTGGCTAATTCGGCTCAGGTCGACCATGATTGAAGCGCACAGATGGAGCGTGTCAAGAATGTACGAGCGGTCGCTGGTCGCGTCCAGCGCATTCGGAAATGGGCCAAGAAATCCCAATTCCTGGGCCGTCATTTCACGGTCGATCGGGAAGCTCGTTCCGGCGAGAGCCGCTGCCCCCAGCGGTGAGTAGTTGGCCAGTTCGAAGAGTCGCTCCGCACGCCAGCCGTGTCGCTGCAGTGCCCAGAAATGAGCCATAAGGTGAAAGCCGAGGGTGATTGGTTGTGCCCTCTGTTGATGTGTCCAACCCGGCATGATTGCACCACGGTATTGGCTACCAGCTTCCAATATGCACTTCTGCAGCTTCTTGATGAGGTCGAACAGCTCGATAAGTTCGTTGTGGAGATAAAGGCGTGTATCCGTGGCGACCTGGTCGTTTCGACTCCGCGCGGTATGAAGCTTTCCAGCGACATCTCCGACAATTTCGCTTAATCGGACTTCGATCGCTGTGTGGATATCCTCTACATCCGACGGAAGAGATTCCGGCCCTTCCTCATGAATTTGTTCCAATCCGCGAATGAGGGCGGCTGCGTCATCGGCGCTGACAATTCCCACGGCTCCCAACATTCGGGCGTGGGCGACGGATCCAATCAGATCTTCTTGCCAGAAATTCAGGTCCGTATGGATCGATTGCCCAAATCGATTCACCAGTGCGTTTGTATCTTCGCCGAAGGCGCCACCCCAGAGCTTCCTCATCGGGCAAGAAGCATAGCCTAATTTCTGAATTCCTTCGATGGAAACGGGCTAAGGGCCCCGGACTACCGGCCCAATCGCCAGTCAACATGGCCCCCATAGGCCATCGTTTCGTGGACAAGATCGTAGAGGTCGGAATCGTAGGCTTTCAACTGCTGCCGGTTAGTGATCGGAGTAGCGGAATCGTTAGGTGCCGGTTCCTGCCCTACAGCATCGAAATAGGCGAGCACCCCGTTCACAAAGTAGTCCTCTGCACTGTGGACGGCTGATGTGCCCTTCCACTTTCCTGCTTCGATGGAGGCCTTGTAAAGAGCCTCCACCGCCTTTCGGAATTCCTCATCAAGCCTCTTCACCCGCAACTCATACTGCTGGACATTACGTCCGCGATTGTTCCAGTCAGGGTCGACCGACCGGAAAGCAGTAATCTTGTAGAACGCCCGCGCCATGCCACGAATCACTTGGCTTCCGCCGATCAAGGGGTCGGCAGCTGGCGCCATCAGGTTCTCTTCGGCGACTACGATAGTTTTGGTCGCTGGTTCGAAGTCAAGATGCCTTGCCAATACTTTTGAAGTTTCCGCACCGCGAAAGTCCGGGAGCTGGCTGGCCGATTCATTCTTTCCAAGCACCACCAATTTGACATCCGCATTGATTAGCGCCTTCAGAATGTCGTGTCGGTAAGCAAACATCTTGCGGATGATGTCGTTCGCTCGCAAGAGCGAGGCATCACTTGCGGCCTTCCCCACCACAACAAACTCACGCGCCCATGTGAATTTCGTATAGTACGGATCGACCTTGAATCTTGCCGGCGGCTTGGTAATGTTTGGCAAAGGTTGTAGATAGCTATATCGCCAGTCATTGCTTTCCTGGAGATTGAAGGTTGTGCGGACAAGCTCATAGGTGTCGGGATCGTAGCTTTTCAACTGTTCTCGCGTGCCGATCGGTCCGTGGTTCCAGTTGTTGACCCGGTTGGAATCAAAATAGGATTGGGCCGCTTCAGCCCAGAATTCGGCCGGATTGCCCGCCGCATAGGTGTTCTTCCAAAGCCCCTTGGACATAGCTTGCCTGTACGCAGCATTACGGCGTTCGGTCCATGTCTTATCGATACTCGCAAGCGTGCTGTCGATTGTATGCAGAAACTCGTGGACTCCGATGCTTTCGTCGTCATACCGATCGATGGGAAGACTTAGAAGGTTTTCTTCTCCAAAGCTCGTCGGCCGGCCACCAGTTCCCCGCACCCGCTCATTCATGTACGCAGGATCAGGCGTGTTCCGATACTCCGGCATATCCGTGTAGACCTGGTCTTTGCCGATGATAATGAGATACATGCGGTTCTTGACCAGTGCCTGCAAAACATCGGGTCGACCGGGGAGCATCCGGGAGACAATTTCGTGCGTTCGACGAAGCGCCTGATCCGCTACTTCACCACTGGCCACAACCGGCATGCCGTTTACATCGACATACTTCTTGTAAAACTTCCGCGCAGCATCCCGATCTCGCTCAGCGACGATCTGGAAAAACGATTCCGGCGGGGATGACACTCGCTGGAGATAGGGAGGGAGCACATTCAGTGTCAAGACCAGCAGGCTTGCCGCAATCATTGCCGAATTATGCAAGACCTTTAAAGATTTGCCCCTATTCGGGTTGGCGAAGCAGGATTAGGAGCGAGGGGGCGCCAATGAGCGCCGTCACCACACCCACCGGTAGTTCCGTGGCAAGTAATTCCTTGCCGGTCAAGAGATATCCAAGCCATGGAAGTCCACGCTGTGCGACCGCATCCGCGGCGAGCATAAGCCCAGCACCCACAAGCAGCGAAGATGGAAGGGAGCGACGCCAGTCCACCCCGACGAGACGACGGGCAATGTGCGGCGCGACCAGACCAAGGAATGCAACCGCACCGACGGTGCCGACCGCCGTCGCAGCCATTGCCGTGCCAATGACAAGCACCAGCCAACGAACTCGCTCGATATTCACACCCAGGCGTCGGGCCGCGTCGTCACCGATCGCAACGACATTGAGCACTTTCGTGTAGCGTTGAAGCATGATGGTGCCGACAACGAGCGCAACCGCAAGAGCTGCAACTCGTTCCCAAAACTGTGGACTTGTCGATCCAAGGAGCCAGGCCATCAGCCGAGAGGAGTCGGCACCGCTCATAAGGATAATCAGGCTCAAGATGGCCGCCAGTAATGAAGCAACCACCACACCCGCAAGCAGCAGGGTCGTGGAATCCGTTCCCGAGCGCCGGCGGGCCAATCCGAAAACCAACAGTAGAGCTAGTATCCCCCCAATGAACCCAAGCAACGGCGTCCCTAAAAAAGCCAAGCCGATATCGAGACCCGCGACTTGCGCCACCGCTCCGCCGATTGCCGCTCCGGACGAAACTCCAACGGTGTAAGGTTCTGCCAAAGGGTTTCTGAAAAGGGCCTGAAAGGCGGAACCCACGACCGCCAGAATTCCTCCAGCCAACACGCAATAAAGCGCCTTCGGAAGTCTGATCGCCCAAACGATCGCATTCGCTGGATCATCCGGCTGGGGTCCTCTCAGCAGTTGGTTTACAACTCGGAAGGGCGATACAAAGTCGGTGCTTCCAAGCCCCAAATGAAGCAAAAAGAGGATAAAGGATGCGGCCGCCAACCCGTAAAGGGATGCATTTCCCCTGCTTACGGTCGCGACCTTCGCCACGGGTCAAGTATAGCCGAGGGGCTATACTTTCCTTTGGTGAACACAATTAGTCTCTCGAGCCGCGTGGGCGCGCTGAAGCCCTCACCAACGCTCAGCATAACTGCTAAAGCGAACGCCATGAAAGCCGAGGGAATCGATGTCGTTTCCTTTGCGGCGGGCGAACCTGATTTCAACACTCCCGAGCCAATCTGCAACGCTGCAATAGGCGCCATCCAAGCCGGCTTTACCAAATACACCCCGAGCGCCGGCATCAACGAACTCAAAGATGCAATCGTGATGAAATTGGCGCGTGAAAACAACGTCAAGGTCGCCCGAGAACAGATCGTGGTGTCATGTGGGGCGAAGCACTCTGTTTACAATACGATGATGACGTTGCTGAACGAGGGTGACGAGGTAATCCTCATCGCGCCGTATTGGATGACTTACGCGGATCAAATTCGCCTGGCAGGCGGCGTTCCCGTTGTCGTCTCAACTTCTGCCGCCAAGGACTTTGCTCCAGCATTCGAGGACTTGAAAGCGGCCATCACGAGCCGAACCAGGGCCATCCTGATAAACAGTCCGTGCAATCCGACCGGAGCAGTTCTGCCACGGGAGACGATCAAGGAAATTGCCGCGCTCGCTCTCCGACACGATCTTTGGGTAATAGCGGACGAGATCTATGAGCGCCTAATTTACGGGGTCGAGCACCAAAGCATTGCCGCGCTGGGTTCCGAAATTGCTAATCGAACGATCACCATCGGCGGAGTCAGCAAGACCTATGCGATGACCGGCTGGAGAATTGGCTTTGCCGCCGCTTCGGCGGAAGTTGCCAAGGCCATGTCGAACTTCCAAGACCAGGTGACCAGCAATCCGACATCCTTCGCGCAAAAGGGCGCCGTTGCGGCATACAATCTGCCATCGGAAGCGGTGGAAAAAATGCGCACCGAGTTTCTGGCTCGGCGAGACTTGATCGTATCTCTGCTTCGGCAGATTCCACGCCTCGAAGTTCCAGAGCCAAAGGGCGCCTTTTACGCTTTCCCAGATTTCTCCGCGTACCTCACTGGCAATATAGCCTCGGATTTAGAATTGGCCGCCTTCTTGCTGGAGGATGCCAAGGTGGCGACGGTTCCTGGATCGGTCTTCGAAGGGCCGGGCCACTTGAGATTAAGCTATGCCGCGAGCCGCGAGAACATCGAACAGGGCGTAGCTCGCATCGCCGAATCCCTTAAGAAACTCGAGTAAATGATTCCGAAGCCGATACCACTGCGAAGCGACGAGGTATTCCGCCTCGCGATGCGCCACCGGTCGGCCGCCCCGAATGCCGTGGCGGACAGCTATGAGCGCTTGGAATTCTTCGGTGACTCGGTGTTGGGTTTGATCATTGCACAGTACCTATATGAGCATCATCCAAGTTGGGATCAAGGGATGCTATCCAAGGCCAAGTCCAGTATTGTCCAGGAAGGGCCGCTTGCTACAACGGCCCTGAGGCTAGGCTTGGATCAGCACGTAGAGCTCAGCGCCAGCGAAGAGGCCACCGGCGGACGAACCCGTCCCTCGATCCTCGCTGACGTATTCGAAGCAGTTATCGGGGGCATCTACCTCGAATCCGGGCTAGAGGTCGCAAGGTGGTTTGTGCTAGAGCAACTCCACGAGTTCATCGACCAGATTTCGGGCGGCAATGTATCCCCGAACGACTTCAAGTCCAAATTGCAGGAAGTGGCTCAGGCCATATGGCGCAAGACGCCCAACTACCGAATTTCTCGCGAAGTCGGCGTGTCCCATGAAAAACGATTCACCGTCCAGGTGCTCTTCGATGACGAAGTAATGGGCGAGGGATCTGGACGTTCAAAGAAGGAAGCCGAACAGGCGGCCGCAAATGATGCATTGGAATTAATCGAGCGGGCCCGGCGCGCTCGGGAATTGGCCCATAACCCATTTGAAGACTAGTTCTGGAACGAAACTTGCGTTCCGTTAGTCATAGCGAGTGGAAGTCCAGCTTCCGCTTGTGTTGCAAGGAGAGTTGATTGATTTTTACAAGGCTGGTTTTGGTCGTGGCCCTGCTTGGCGCGCTTTTTTCAAGCGCCCTTGCCCGCCCGGATCTGAACGCGTTTTTGAATAAGAAGGCCGTCACCACTGAGCAGTTGGTGAACCAAGCTCGACGCGATCCCGAAGTCATGGACCGATATATGCGGCACTACAGCATGACTCGGGAAGAGGTGTTGGCGTTCCTAGGCTCCCTCAAGCCAAGCAAGCTGAAAGAAACGGGCGTTTACGCCGTATACAGCGTGCCGGAGGGGGGCAAGATCAAGATGCACCTGGAGCGACTCAAGAAGGGCGAAGCCATCTTCATCGATGCTAATGGCGAGCCACAATTGATTTTGCGCTGCGGGAACCCACTGACGCTCGGCCCGAAAGATGTCATCGCGGAGAACAACAAGCCTCCGACAGAAGTGGTGGTGACCGCCGAAGAGGCTCCGATTGACTTTCTCTCCGAAACAGAACTCGTGGTGGAACCTCTCTCCGAGTTAGAGCCCGTAGCTCCAATTTTCACTTTCCCACCAACACCTCCGGTTGAGGAAATCACCCCGATTCCGATCACTCCGATTGCCGGTGGCTTCAATCCTTTGCCGCTAGCGCTCGGTGGCCTGCTATTCGTGAATGGCGACGGTGGTGGTGGCGGGGACGACGTGCCGCCGGTTCCCGAACCGGGAACAATGTTGATCTTAGGCGGAGCGATCGCGGCTTACGGTCTCAAACGACGAGCCAAGAAGAAAGACTAACCTACAATCTCCAACTCAGGAGCCGGGTCGACGTTAAAACTGTAACAAACGTCGGCCTTTGCCATGACGATGTTTTCGATGCGCACGCCAAACTCACCAGGCAGGTAAATGCCGGGTTCGATGCTGAAGCAATTGCCCTCTTCCAGTGCGAAGTCTGAGCCTGGCGTAATGTTGGGCGATTCGTGTCCATTCATGCCGATTCCGTGACCAGTGCGGTGCACGAAATATTCTCCAAAGCCGGCTTGCTCGATCACTGATCGGGCCGCCTGATCGACATCCCCTGCCAAAGCTTCCGCTTTTGCTACAGCGCGAGCCGCCATGTGGGCTTCGTAAACAATGCGGTACACATTCTTAGCTTGGTCGGAGGCACGATTGATCGCGACTACTCGGGTGATGTCACTCTTGTATCCCTGCACGTCACAACCGAAATCCAGAATGACGACATGTCCTTCCTCCAAGCGAGTCGCATCGTTCAGGTGATGTGGCTCAGCACCATTCGGACCAGACGCGACGATCGCAAAAGTCGGCGTGCCGCCAAGGTCGGACATCGAGTCGGCAAGCAGCTTGCCGAC
>JAFAFM010000148.1 GCA_023423495.1 Armatimonadota bacterium | reverse complement strand
ACCTTTCTGAATGCTGGAAATAGCTGGCATAAATTCACGCCTCCCCATCTTATGTTTGACGTCGTTTGTGAGGCGACCTTGAAAGAAAATGGGTTCAGGGTTTGCGAAGCCCATACACCGTTTTATAAAAGGCTCCACCAGTAGTTTGTAGGTTGCCAAGGCCGACATTGGGTTACCTGGCAAGCCAAAAAGCGCTTTTTTGCCGTGCATGGCAAAGAAGACAGGCTTCCCTGGCTTGATGGCAACCCGCCAAAACACCTCACGAAACCCCAGGGCTAATGCTGCGGAACGTACGGAATCGTGGTCTCCGACGCTCACGCCGCCGGATGTGATGATAGCATCGGACCCTTCCATCGCTTGCTCCAAGGCATCCTGGGTTCGGTCGATGGTGTCACCTATCGGCAAACTACAATTCGCCCGAATTCCCAGGTGGGCAAGGCTAGCGAGCAGAGCGACACTATTGGATTCATATATTTGTCCATTCACCAATTCGCGCCCTGGTCGCACCAGTTCCGCTCCGGTCGGCAAGACCGCGACTCTCGGCTCCTTGTGGATGGAGGTAGCCTCAAAGCCAAATGAGGCGAGAATTGCTAATCCGGCGGCGTTTAGCAAGGTGCTTTTCGGAAGGACTAATTCGCCTTCGATGAATTCTTCGCCCTTGCGACGGATGTTGGCGCCCGATTTCGGCGGATCAGCTAGTGTCAAGATCTGTTCCTCCGCCTGAACGTCTTCCTGCATTACAACCGCAAACGTTTCTTGTGGGGTGGGAGCCCCCGTAAAAATCCGCACGCTGGTGGACGCTGCCAGCGGGCGCCCGTAATCAGAACCCGCGGCAACCTCACCAAGAATTCGGTAGGGGTGCGAAGACTCCGGGTGGCCAAGCGCATAACCGTCCACGGCCGCGTTGTCGAACCGTGGCATAGCGAACGGAGCACGAATATCGCTCGCTAAAACCCGACCGGCACATTGCGAAATTGGCCTGACCTCAACATCGGTGAGAAAGGCAGAGTCGACAACCAACTTCAGCGCCTCGTCATAGGAAATCAATGTCCGTCTCCTGATAAGACATCCCTTGCATGAAGGATGTAAGGAAACAGTGAATCGAGTGCGTCTCGGGCGGCACCTGGAGAACCCGGCAGACACACGACAACGCTTTGCTTCGAGACACCGGCAATTGCCCTGCTCAGCATGGCGGTAGGTACGCGGTCCAACGAATAGCGCCGGAATTGCTCTTCGACTCCTGGTAGGCGTCGTTCGATCACAGCGTCAACTGCCTCGGGGGTCTTGTCATGCGGGCCGACTCCGCTTCCTCCAGAAACCAGGACCACATCTACTGATTCTTCGATCCAGCCGCGCAGACATTCCTGAATCGCTCGCGTGTCATCGGGGACGAGAGCGCGAACCAAAGAAGTGCAATGCATCGCCCTCAGGCCCTCCTCCAAGATATCTCCTGACCGATCTTCGTATTCACCAGCCGAGGCGCGGTCGGAACATACCAAAACGGCAGCCGACCAAGGTCGATTGAACAACTCTGTTGAGTTGGATTTACCGCCCGTTTTCTCCAGTAGTTCGACTCGTTCTATAACCAACTTGTCGTCTACCGGCTTGAGCAAGTCGTACAGGTTTAGGGCGGCCGCAGCGGCACCTGCGAGCGCTTCCATCTCCACTCCGGTCTTGTAGATGGCCTTTACGCGAACCGTCACTTCGATTCGATCCTCAAACATCTCAAAATCAACCCCCACCCAATCCAATGGGACCGAATGACAATAGGGAATGAGTTGAGGCGTGTTTTTCGCCGCCATTACCGCCGCGACTTTGGCAACGGGGCGCGGGTCGCCCTTAGGCGCCTGATCCTGTCCGATCAACAAAATTGATTCCGGAGAGCATTGCACCGTTGCCCTTGCGGTTGCCGTGCGTAAGGTCCAATTTTTAGATGAAACGTCTCGCATAGCCTAACCACCGATCGCAATCATGGGTCGGTCGTTGACGCGTATTAGTTGATCCATGGGGGGGTGCGCCGCCCATTTCCCACTGAGGGTCGATCGGATCAATTGTTCTAGATCATCATCCGTTGAACCGGCTCGCATAGCGTCCCGCAGGCTCGGTCCCGTCTTCGCAAATAAACAAACTTTTAGTCTTCCGTCCGCGGTAAGACGAATGCGGTTGCAACCACCGCAGAAGTGATCGGTCATGGACGAGATGAATCCCACTCGGGCATTGCTGCCTTCAATTTTAAAGTCCTTGGCAACAGCGGACGGTTCGGTGTCAACCGGCGATAACTTGAAACGCTTTTCCAACTCCGCCTTAATCTGTTTGTAGGGAATCAGTGAAGCTTGAGTCCAGCCATTGGAAAGGAACGGCATAAATTCGATGAAACGGATTTCCACATTTTCCTTGTGGAAGTAGTCCAGAAAATCTGTAAATTCATCGTCGTTAACGCCTGCCATCGCTACGACATTTATTTTCACAGAATCAAATCCGGAAGCGAGCGCGGCGCGAATCCCACTTAAGACTCGATCCAGCCGATTTCGCCGGGTGATCTCAAAAAACCGGTCAGGTTTGAGCGTATCCAAGCTGATGTTGACGGCCCGCAGGCCAGCTTGTTTCAAAGGGCTAGCAAGGGCGGCAAAAGCATCCCCGTTGGTTGTCATGGAGAGCGTTTCAATGCCGGGAATTGCCCGCAACTTTGAGACTAATTCCACCAACCCTCTCCTGACGGTCGGTTCCCCGCCGGTAAGGCGTATCTTGTCCACGCCCATTGCTGCAAAGAGCTTCGCAATCCGTTCGATCTCTTCAAAGGTAAGGATATCTTGCCGAGGCGTCCATTCCATATCCTCGACGGGCATACAGTAAGCGCACCGAAAATTGCATCGATCAGTTAGGGAAATGCGCAGGTAGTTGTGCCGTCTTTCAAAGGAATCGGTCAACGGGGCGCGCAGATCCATCATCTCACCTATAGATTAGCCGTTATCCACTTTACGGCGGTCGCGATTGCGCCTCTCTTCGAGTTGGGCCGTCTGCTCGCCGATGGACTTCACATCCGCGTATCTCTCCAATGTTGGGAACAGTTCGCGCTCTTCCCATCGAATGTGATCATGAACCTTCTTGCCAAGCCGAAAAATATCGTTTGAGCCGAACTTTCCACTTGCTGCAGAACGCATCAGACTTCGGATTTCATTGTGTTCTGCGATCAGGCGCTCGGTCATTTCTGCAGGTGCCAAAGGAGAGAGCAGACTCTCTTCTTCGCTGAAATGATCTTGCATTTCTTCCTCCCAGTGTTTGAGACATTCCGCCAGCGCCGCATCGTCAGGACTTCGCATCAAATGCTGAGCGACAACCAACCCGCCGTAGTGATCCCTGGAAAATGGGATGAGCGCAGGGTGTCTTTTCATTTTTAAATCTCCGCTTATTTCGGTATCGTCGTCAGTTTGATTAACATCTTATTTTTGAGCTATGACGGATGTCATAGCGTTGAACAGTTAGAATCACATAGTCTTCGACGGTAGGACAATGAAATGAGGCGAGGATGAGCGAGCGGCAGTTTTACATTGACCCGAGCCGTTGCATCGGCTGCAATGCCTGCGTAGCGGCCTGCGCCGAGTGCGACACGCACGCGGGAATTTCCATGATTCACTTGGAGACGATCGAGCGGGGCGATACCGTCCAAACCACTCCAATCATCTGTATGCACTGCGACGAACCCGCTTGCGCTGCTGTCTGCCCCGCTGACGCGATCAAGCGAACGGCCGATGGGGTTGTTCAGAGCTCGCTTAAGCCCCGCTGCATTGGATGTTCCAATTGCGTATTCGCATGTCCATTCGGGGTTCCCAAGTACATGCCCGAGTTTGACCAAATGATGAAGTGCGACATGTGCTACGACCGAACGTCCGTGGGTAAGAAACCGATGTGCGCCACGGTCTGCCCTTCTCAGGCCCTGATGTATGGAACTCCCGAGGAAATTGCGGAGACTCGGGGCGGAACGCCCATCAACGAATTTATATTTGGCGACCGACGCATAAAAACGAAGGTGCATCTCATGATGCCCGCGGGGACAAAGCGAATGGAAGTGAAGAGGGACGTGGTTATTCGAAAGAGCGATCTTCTACAGAAGGCTAGGACAAGTTAAATGGATACGCGTGTGCAAAAAGATTTTCCGATCGACTGGGAGGAAGACCATTACGTCAGTCGGAGGGAGTTTTTCAAGTTCATGACCTTGGCAAGCGGAGGTTTAGCGGCTGGGTCCGCGGCGCTCGCCGTGTACTCCAAGATCCCGCGTGATGAGATTCGCTTTGAGCCGGCGGCCGTGGCGAAAGTTGGCGAATTGAAGCCTGGTGAAGCCAAAGGCTTCTCCTTTCCGCGGGAAACAGACCTTTGCATCCTGGTGCGCAAACAGAACGGAGATTATGTCGCCTTTTCGCGTCGATGCACGCACCTATCCTGTCCGGTCAATTATCAGTACGAGCAAAACCGTCTGTACTGTCCCTGCCATAACGGAGCCTTCTCTATTGAGGATGGTAGCGTTTTGCAGGGCCCGCCTCCTCATCCGCTGCCGATGGTGAAAGTCGAGGTTAGAGGCGAGGAAGTTTGGGCGACCGGCATAACCCACGGAGATAAGCAGGCATGATCGATCCCAAACATCTCCGGCGACGGCAGAAGTCTTCGGTATTCGTTTCCTTGCTGCTGTTTAATCTTGTGCTCGTATTGATCCAACTGTGGCTGTTTGTCTCCGTGCTGGAAAATTTGTTAGCCGGGCAGCTACAAATGGCGTTGCCCGCTGCCCTAGCCAGTGTGGTCATCCTTTTCGTCAATGTTTGGATGCTCTACGGGATATCCAAGATGGAGAAGGAAAGCTAGTTTCGCCTCGTAACGAGTGGTTTTGCGACACACAGGATGACAAAAGCCACGATCAGAAGAGTTGCCGAAAGAGCTATGGCTACATCGAGATCACTTTCGAACCCGGCGTAGATTGCCAACGGCATCGTTTGAGTTCGTCCCACAAAGTTTCCGGCAAACATCAATGTAGCCCCAAACTCACCAAGAGCTCTTGCCCAGGCAAGCAATAGCCCGGCTACGATTGCGCTTCCGCACTGAGGCAAGATCACGCGCACCAAGTTTTCTAAACTACCGGCTCCGTCCACGGCAGCAGCGGCAATCGTATCTGTGTCGACCGTTCGAAGACCTTCAGCTACACTGCGGACGAAAAACGGAATCCCTACGAAGCACTGGGCGATGACGACTGCCCAAGTAGTAAACGTCAATTGGATCCCGGCTTCGAACAAAGGCTGCCCTAACCACCCTTGGCGGCCAAAAGTGGCCAATAATGCGATCCCGGCTGCGGCTGGCGGGAGCACGATCGGCAGATCGGTGACCATGTCCGAAGCTCGAGCGGCAAGGGAATTCGAGTTTGCGATGAAGAATGCGAGCGGGAAGCCGATCAGAGCCACGATAAACACGGCCAAAAGCGAAGTTCTAAGACTCAGAAAGATAGCAGTCTGTGTATCCGGCTGCAGAAAGGTATGCCAGATCTTGGCCGTGCCCGCGCGAAAAATGAGGGCGGCAAGTGGAACGAGGATGAGAAGGAGCGCTGGTGCTGCGGCCAGCCCCCATAGGGGAACGGTCTTCTTCACCTCGCGACGCCAAATCCGTATTTAGTCAAAATCTTTTGGCCGTCGGAAGACAGCACATAAGCGAAGAACTTGGCTGCCAAGGGCTCGTTTTTCGATTTCTGGGTCACGGCACCGATATATCCGGCCCGAACGTTCCATCGCTTGGGAAATACTACGATTCGGGAATTCTTTGCGCGACGAGCATCGGTGGCATAGACAATTCCAGCATCCGCCTCACCCATTTCGATTCGACTCCATACAGCGGTCACATTATTCTCTCGAGAAACGATGTTTCTTTTCACGGCCGATAGCCAAACTGACCCAAGTTCGCCTGCGGCTTCAGATAAGACTTGGCGCGTGTACAGTCCGGCTGGTACTTCGGGAGCGGCCAGGCATAGTTGTAACCCCGGCTTCTCCAAATCACTAAGACTGTGAACTTTGATTGACGACCGATTCGAGACCATCACCACTAAAGTGTTCGTGGCGAAAAGCCGAGCGTCCGTCCTGCTAATGAAGCTGGACTTGATAAGCGAATCGACCTGCCTTCGATCTGCGCTTAAAAAGACATCGCAGGGCGCCCCCAGGGAAACTTGCGTCGCCAACGCTTGCGAGCCGGAAAAGCCAAGTCGTACCCTCGCCTCCGGGTTCCTTTTTTCAAATTGCATGGCAATCTCGGTGACGGCTCCCTTCAACGAGGCGGCGCCCAAGACAACGATTTCACCGTTGGCCAGGGTCGCTAAGAGCGAAATAGCGACCAGCGAAAGCATGCGAGATCCTTAACCTACGTAGGGGATGCCGTCGATTGCGGCGGCTTGGTTTAGGGCGATTAGCTTCCGCTTCTCTTCGGGAGACAGGTCTTGGTGCGCGCCAAAATCTAAGTCGATTTGCTTCATCACGTCCACAAGGTCGTCATGATGCATCTGCGCTTCGTATGGTTCGCCGGAACGAATACAAATCGCTTGAGGCCCCCGCACAGCCTCCTCCTTGTAATATGCGACTCCCAGGTGTGCAGTCCGCTGGATGACGTGGAAGAACTTTCCGAACGGCATGTAGAGTAGCAAGATCACGACGGTGAAAGCGTGTAACAGGGAGAGGAATGCGAAGTTTGAGCCGCCCATCAACTTATAACTCGCGGTAAGCATTAGGCCGGTGACTGAAACAGCGAAAAGTAGGAAAAGCGGAATGAGGTCATTGGCCAGAGATTGCACGGATTGCGCGCCGGACTCAAAAATCCGCCGGTGCATGGCAATGCCAACGCCGACCAGAACAAACACGGCGCTGAAATTCAGTCCATTGAAGAAGAGGAATGCTATAACGCTGTCCGGCGGGAAACTGAATTGCTTCATTCCCATGAATTCAACTACATAGTCAACGCCGTTTTGGGCAACTCCGAACTGCACCCAACCCCAACTCAAGGGAAAGGTGATTGCGAAGGCGAGCAAGCAGCCCCAAGCCAAGCAAAGGTGGGCGAGCCAACGGCTATGACTGCGTCTCTCGATGAACTTCTGGGCGATGATGTTGTTCCACAGCAGGCCAATGAACTTGCCCACATTCCGTAGAAGCATCTTTGGACGAAGAAACAAGCGCCACCCAGCTTGAAAGTACTTCCAAGTCGGCGGGCGCTGAATCCACATCATGTACCGATAGACAATAGCGAAGGCGGCGAAAACTGTTGCGGCGGCGTATGCTGCAAGCGGCCGGTCGAAGCGGTCGAGTTTGCCGGATCCGAAGTAAATGCCCGCAAGAACGAGCACGGCGGCAAGGGTTCCACCGATAAATGCATTTGTAGTGCTGGCTCGCGACGGTTGAGTCATTGCTCGTCTCCGATCACGTCCTCCACCCAGGTGAGGCCCGCCATCATCGAAGCAAATCCGATCGATGTGGTCGCTTGGATCGCGGCGTGGCGAATCTCCTCCGGGGTTGCTCCCGCTTCCAGAGCTTTCCGAGCATTGCTTCTGGCCCCGCCTTCTTGGCGTGACCCAATACAGATCCCGATTTTTACGAGGGCGCAAGTCTTGGCATCGAGGGGACCGGCTTTGGAGACGGCCTTACCCAAGTCGTTGTATGCCCTTCCGATGTCCGGATGGGTCTCCATAAACTGCTCAAACCTTTTTGGGAGTCTGCCCATAGCTGTACTCCAGTATCGCCGATCGATCGTGCAACCCTGTATGACATCAGTCATATACTTGGACGACCTTCTCCGAATAATATCCTAGGATGCGTCCAGAGGGAGTTCTGCTAACTGGCGGCGCCAGTAGCAGAATGGGTCAGGATAAGGCAGCGATCAGATTCGATGGTGAGCAGCTTGCCGTCAGAATTGCCCGCTCACTGGATACGGTTTGCGACCGTGTGACAATAATCGGTCGTGAGCCGATTCCTGGTTACCTTTTGATTAAAGATCTGCAGGAATTTGCCGGCCCGCTTGTCGCACTAAGTCAACTGCAGCTCACTTCCGAACGGGTTTTCGTGGCGTCCTGTGACATTGTGCACTTCGATGCGCGGCTTGTTACAGGTTTCCAGGCGCTTATCGGATCTAAGGACGCGGTGATCCCAATAGCCGATGGGAGGCTGCAGCCGCTGTGTGCGCTTTACCGAGCGTCCGCTTGGCAAGCACTTAAGCTCGTACTTGAGACGGGAAGCGCTCGACTCATGGATTGGATCGAAGCACTGGACGTTCAAGAGCTAACCGACAAGGAATGTTTGGATCTTGGTCTTGATCCCGCTTGGGTCCGAAGCGCCAACACACCAGCAGAACTCAAACGACTGCTTGGCGCCTAACCGAGCAGACTTTCGCTCAGAGAGGCCGGGTCCAAAAGTGTGATCATCTGGCGATCGGTCGCAATAATTCCTTCTTTCTGCAGCTTGCTCATCACCCGAATCGCAGTCTCCACCGTTGTGCCGGACATTTCAGCCAAGTCCTGACGAGTTAGTGGCACCGCTATTCGTGTTCCCACTTTCGCTTGCTCACCATAGGAGTCCGCCAGAATCAAGAGCACCGCGGCGATTCTCTGCTCTATTCGACCCGTCGACATTCGGGCCATCATGTCGTGCGCTTTTCTCAATCGCGGGGCCAAGCCCCTCAACAGG
>JAFAFM010000227.1 GCA_023423495.1 Armatimonadota bacterium | reverse complement strand
TGATGTGGGCGAGCATGACCCATGACTGAGCGGAAAACTCACTGAATTGAAGCTTGACCGTGTCCATCAGTCCATAAGGAACCAGCACCAATAGCGCTCCAGGCATGGAAAGTGTCAGCGATTGAATCGGGGAGTAGCGAGTCACCAAAGGTTTCGAAAGAACTGCCGAGTAGGCCCAGACAAGCGCGGATGACAAGATCATCACGTTCCCTGCAAGCGACCCGTTTCCGCTCTTTGAACCAGAAGCAATGACAATCGCTGTTCCGACAAACGCAATCACGGCACCCAAAATGGCGCCCGGGGTGAAGCGCTCTTGTTTCGCCAGGACACTTAGGATGGCCACAAATACGGGGGCCGCAGCAAGGATAATGGCACCTTCGGCGGGCGAAGTTCGCTGCATGCCCTCCAAGAACAAAATCATGTACACGCCCATGGAGAGGAAACCCTGCCATAGGACCGGAACGGTTTCTCGGGTGTATTTGAGGGACTCGCGCCGAAAGAGGCACAATAGAACGAGCAGGAGATACATCGGCACGAATCGAACTAACGATAACGCTGCCGGGGTCATTTGCTCATAAAGCAGCTTGACCGCTACGAAGTTAAATCCCCAGACAAGAACGGTCGCCGTCAGCCATGGATTCGGTAAAGAGAATCTCGACGGGGGCACAATCGAAAGTATGGCAGGCGGAATGGCGGGCTCTGGTGCACAGATTACATTGCCGGGTAGGTTAGCAATACGATGTCGATGATCGATCATTCGCAAACAAATTGGGGGGCGGCAAAGCGATTCCGCCTGATTCTGCGTGAAGGCGCAAGCGTTCGGGACATGGGCGGCGAAGCCGATATGTCCATTGCCGTCGGAATTGTCGACAGCATCTTCATGAACGCGCTCGACACCGGCACATCTGACATCCATTTGCAGCCCGAGCGCGATCAGCTGCGAATCCGATATAGGCAAGACGGCGTTTTGCACGATACCGGCAACCTGCCGAGCGAGCAGGCTCAGAACGTGCTCGCTCGCCTCAAGCTAGCGGCCGGAATGAGAATCGACGAGAACCGTGAGCCTCAGGACGGACGCCTCGACATGGAATACAGCGGCCGACGCCTGAGCGCTCGTGCCAGTTGTATCCCATGCCTTAATGGCGAAAAGTTCGTCATGCGGCTTCTCGACCCAAATGCGATGAAGGTGGACTTGCCCAAGCTGGGAATGCCGGAGGATGTTCTGGCCAAGTGGTCGCGGGCCATCCAAGTTCCTTATGGCCTGATTCTGGTTACCGGTCCCACAGGATCTGGAAAGACCTCGACGCTGTATGCGTCCCTCCACCAACTCGATGCCAAGCGACGCAACATCGTCACCGTCGAGGATCCAATCGAGTACGAGTACGAGACCAACATCGCTCAGGTCCAAGTGACGGAGAAGATGGGCTTCCCGAAGGTGATGCGCACCTTCCTGCGTCAGGACCCGGACGTGATGATGGTCGGCGAAATGCGCGACCCCGAATCTCTGGCAATTGGAATCCAAGCGGGCCTTACCGGCCACTTGGTGCTCAGCACGCTCCACACCAACAACTCGATCGAGACATTTGGACGAATGCTGGATATGGGCGCAGAGTCGTACCTCGTAGCGGGTGTTACGGTCGCCATTCTCGCCGAGCGGTTGGTTCGATTGAACTGGAGCAAGTGTCGAGAACCCTACACTCCAACCGTCGATGAGCGGGATATCTTGAAACTGACGGATGCAGAAATCGCGGAAAGCAAGATTTCTAAGGGTCGAGGATGTGCCGAGTGCAAGGGCACGGGCTATAAGGGCCGAATTGGCGTGTTTGAGCTGATCATGGGCACCCCCGAACTTCGAGCCGCAATCGCGCGAAATGCTGACTTCCCCACCATGCAGGAAGTCGCCCGCCGACAAGGTTATCGGACCATGCTAGAGGATGGAAAGAGTAAGGTTTTCCAAGGCTGGACGACACCCGATGAAGTCGTGAAAGCCGTCTATACGCAAAGCATGGATTAGCCGAACGGAACCATCACCAAAGAAGTTGCAGTCTTCCAAAGCGGGATCAATCCCCGAGGAATGCAATGAAAGTTAAAGTTTTAATGCTTCTGAGCTGCATCGCTCTCTGTGCTTTTGGCGCCGCTCAAACGGTCCGGGTTAACCGAAATGGCAACACGGAAAATTTAAATAAAGTCCGACCCGGAAGCGCGGTCAATAGTCAAGACCGCTCTTTCTTTAAGGTTGCGCTTGAGACCAACCTTCTTGAGATCAAGCTTGGCGAGCTCGCCCAACGCAAGGGCAACTCGGAGTTTGTTCGTGAGTACGGCATGATGATGGTTCGAGAGCACACCATGGGCTTTAACGAGTTAAAGGTCATTGGTGGTAAGACCAGGCTCCCGGTCTCAAAGAACCTCTCGTCCGCAAGCCAGAATGCGATCGCCCGCTTGGCACGACTGTCCGGAGCGGCCTTCGACAACGCTTACCGGGCCGAAATGATCAAGGGGCACAATGCTTTCCTCATCAAGCTGGAACAGGAAATCAAACGTGGCAACAACTCCCTGATCCGGAACTATGCCGTCACTGCCGCACCCGTAGTGCGACTGCATGGCAAGATGGCGGAAAGGCGCGTCACGAAGATCTAAGCTAATGGCCGAAGCGCCTACCACGTGGACAGCGGAGCCTTTCATCCCGGAAGACAGATCGCTGGCCCGCCTGGAGGCCGCGTCGAAGACCTGCCGGGGTTGCCCGCTTTATGCGTCGGCAACCCAAACTGTGTTTGGAGAAGGGCCCCGGTCCGCGCGGCTCATCTTGGTCGGTGAGCAACCCGGCGACAAGGAAGATCTCGCCGGAAAGCCTTTCGTTGGCCCGGCTGGTCGAGTGCTGGATGACGCGTTAGTGGAAGCGGGCATCGATCGCGCTCAAACCTATTTAACAAACGTGGTGAAGCACTTTAAGTGGACAAGGGCCAAGACCGGAAACCGCCGCCTCCACGCCAAGCCGACGCGACCCGAAATTATCGCCTGCCTACCTTGGCTCCTTGCGGAATTGGAGGCTTTGCAGCCTGACCTCTTGGTTTGCCTTGGCGCGACGGCGGCCCAAGCTCTTTTGGGAAGTTCATTTCGAGTTACGAAGTCGCGCGGAGTGCTGCTACCCTGGCCAGGACAGCCGTTCAAGATTCTCGCTACTATCCACCCCTCCGCCGTCCTTAGGACCCGGACAAAAGAAGAACGCCACGAGGCATTTGCATCCCTCGTGGCGGACTTAAAAGTAGCTGCGGCTTAGCCGAGAATCTTTTTAACGGCGGCCACAACGTGATTCTCGTTGGTGACGGCTTCCAGCTCCAGCACTCGAGAGTACGGCATCGGCACATTTAAACCGCCAACACGGCCGACCGGCGCATCGAGATCGTCGAAGCAGTCTTCACTGATCCGGGCATGAATCTCAGACCCGAAGCCGCCGCTCTTCCAATCCTCATACACAACGACGGCGCGGTGGGTCTTACGCACGGAGTTGTAGATTGTCTCGGTGTCCAACGGCAGCAAGGACCGGACGTCAACGACTTCCGCATCGATGCCATCCTTTTCTAAAAGCTCTGCCGCCAACAAGTTGATCTGCGACATAAGGGAGTACCCGACCAGCGAGACATCGTTCCCTTCCTTCAGGATCTGAGCTTTGCCGAACGGAACCGAGAAATCTGCGTCCTCCAATTGGCCCTTCATCGCGTATAGTCGCGGATGCTCATAGAACACCACCGGGTTGTCATCTGCGATCGCGGTTTTCAGCATTCCGTAGACATCCGAAACCGTAGCCGGAGCCACAACTTTTAAGCCGGGGACATGGGCGTACCAACCCTCCATCGAGTGGCTATGTTGGGCCGAGAGCTGCTTGGCCGCGCCGCCGGGACCGCGAATCACGATTGGGCACTTCACCACGCCGTTCGACATGTAGTGGATCTTGGCGGTGTGGTTGATAATCTGGTCCAAAGCAAGCACCGAAAAACTCATCGTCATGAACTCGACGATCGGCCGAAGTCCCGCCATGGCCGCCCCGGTTGCCAACCCCATGAAGCCGGCCTCCGTAATGGGAGTATCGACTACGCGCCGTGTGCCGTATTTGGGAAAGAAGCCTTTGGTGACTTTGAACGTGCCCTCATACCGGCCGATATCCTCGCCCATCAGGAAGATGTCCGCGTTCTTGTCCATCTCCTCGAACATGCTCTTC